>DMTJ01000370.1:0-568 GCA_003477185.1 Lentisphaeria bacterium | reverse complement strand
AGCAGCGGGCTCCTGTTCAGGCGCATTCTGTGCAGCAGCAGGTTCCTGTTCAGGTGCTTTCGTTTCAGCAGCAGGCTCAGCGTTGGGCTGGTCGCTGCTGTCCTCGGCGGCCGGGTTTTCTGGATCGTCCTCGTTTGGCTTACGCTTGGAGCGCAAGGGCTTGTCTTCGACGGTACTCAGCGCTTTTTCTTCTTCCCACATTTCTTCTGTGGCGGGAACCATGTCCCAGTAATGAAGAAAGGCGTTTTTTGGGGTGCCTAGATCCACGAACGCAGCTTGGAGGGACGGTTCGAGGTTTGAAATTCTACTTTTGAAGATGGAGCCCACGAGGTTTCGCTGGCCTTCCCGTTCTACGTAGTACTCTTGCAGCGTGCCTTCTTCGACAACGGCGACGCGTGTTTCCAGTTGTTCCTGGTTAACTATTATCTGTTTCATGATTGACATTCTGTCCTGTTTGCAGCGGTGTGCCGCGTAGGAATTCAATGCCGGTCATTTCTCGTTTGCCCTGTGGGACAATCGTTTCAATAGACAGGGCTTCATTCCCACAAGCGACTTTCCACTCGTGTTT
>DMTJ01000153.1:3318-9471 GCA_003477185.1 Lentisphaeria bacterium | reverse complement strand
GACTTCGTCCGCCAGTATGACGCGTCCGGGCACCTGACGACTTGACGAGCGCCGTGGCCTCTTGGGCAGACTCATGACGCTGGACAACAGGCTCCTATAGTGGGACGTTGGTCACGCGTATCACTCACTTAATTCCGGCTTTCGCTATGCCTACCAGATCTGATTGCTTCCTGCCTTTTTGCTGGTGCCTCGCAGCTCTGCTATGTAGTTGCAGCAGCGTGCCAGAAGCACCCCCTTCCGCACAGATCTCGGCACGGCCGGTGTTGTGTCACTAAATGCCATGGTTTCAACGCGAGATCGTAGACGGCGAGGAGATTTTGGCTCATTGGGAGTGGGTTGGCCCGGGCCCTGCCCACAACCCACGCATCGTGAAGCCGAACGGCCTCCGCGACCTGGCCAGCGTCTTTTATCCACGCATTGGTCCGTATGACAGCGGCGATGAGATGGTGCTGGACTATCACATCCTCAGCGCCAAGCTAGCGGGGATCGAAGATCTTGCCGTCGAATTGGCCGCTGGGCTTCGTCGCCCCAGGTCTCGGAGCCGGGCACGGTGGCCGCTTGGCGAATCAGGGCAAAGCCCACATCGGCCAGACCACTGACCTGCAGGGTGGCTTCTTTGCCCTTGTACTCGGAGATGTCGAAGAACGCCCACCAGTCGACATCCCCGGACTTGGCTGCCAGCGTGCCGGTGACGAAACGCACGTCCTGGCCGCCGATGCTCAGGCTGATCGCTGGCTTGGGGCCATTGTTGTCGATCGGTAGCAGCAGATAGGTCTGCTCGCAGGTAAAGCTGCGCTCTTGGGCCGGGCCACTGAGCGGCTTGGGCGGGCGCTTACCGGAAGCGATCTTGACCTTTGACGCCAAGATGGGCTTGATCACTTTGGCGAGTGCCTTGCCCGAGGCGGTAAAGTTGTCGGCATTGATATGCCCCCAGCCGCTTTTGGCTTGATCCAGTATTTGAAGTGCTGCTTTCTGGCCTGAGAACTGGCTGACATCGGCAGAAACTGGCCGCATCTCTTCGCTGTTTGCGCCAGAGGCGAGGTAGTAATTCTTNNAAGTTGAGGAATGGCATTTCGATGACGAATTCGACGGAGGTCAGGGTTCCGGTTGGGCGGTCGCTCTGGGTTGTCCCAGGTTTGCCGGACGTGCCGTTGTAGTTCTCGTAGGTCCCGATCCAGAATTTGCCCTGCAGGTTGCAGCTCTCACGCCCGCGGGCCTTGGTGTTGTCGCCCTTGGTCGGCTGAGACTTGAAGGCGCTGCCTTCGGCAGTCAAATTCTCCAGGGTTCCGGTTTAAAAGTCTTTGTTGGTGAAGAGCAGGGCGGAGTCAGTAGCCATGGCGATGGTTCCCAGCGAAAAAATGGTCAGTGGAAGGAGGGGATTCATAGTATCTTTTGTGGTTACGCAGTTTTAGATGCGAAGAGCTTGCCAAGGTTCAGCGTGCCCCGGCGTTTGAGGGTATCGAGCAGAACGGCAGCGAGGATCACGAAGCCAAGCACCACTTTCTGCATGTAGCTGCCGACGCCGGTGAGGTTCATGCCATTCTGAATGACGGCGATAATGAAGGCGCCGATGAGGGTGCCAAAGATTTTGCCCTGACCGCCCATCAGGCTGGTGCCGCCGACCACAACCGCGGCAATGACGTACAGCTCGTACATGATCCCATAGGTCGGAGCACCACTCTTCAGCTGCGAGGCAGTGATGATACCGCCCAGACCAGCAAGCGCACCGTTTAGCAGGTAAACCAGCAGGATGACACGCTTGACCGGAACCCCTGACAACCGAGCGGCCTCAAGATTTCCGCCAATGGCGTAGATGTAGCGCCCAAGCACAGTTTTACTCATCATCACATGGGCGATGATGTAGAGCAGAATCATCAGGACCACGGAGTTGGGGATGCTGCCCAAGGCGGTGCCACGCCCAAGCCAAGCGAAAGAATCCGGAACCTGATAGATAGACTGGCCACCGGCCATGGTGTAGGCCAGTCCGCTGGCGACCAGCATCATCGCCAGGGTCACGATAAACGGCGGGATGTTGAAGCCGGTGACCATGGCCCCAGAGAAGAGCCCCACTGCCGCCGCCAGGGCGATCGCAGCCAGACAGCAAAGAACCACGCCAAGCGTGCCAGCGGCCTCGCCACCGGCTGCATCGCGGATCAGCCAAGTGGAGGCGACGGCTGCCAGAGCCAGTAGACTGCCGACCGACAGGTCAATGCCAGCAGTGATGATGACCAGTGTCATCCCGATGGCCAGCACCGCAATCACCACAATCTGGTTGGCCACATTCAGCAGATTGTCCGCCTTCAGGAAGTTAGGCCAGTGATACGGCTCGGGCGAAAGCACCGGGATCTCTGAGAGTTGTGGCAGGCTGGACAACATCGGCCAGGTAGACACGGCTGGTGTGCAGGCAAGCAGGTCGACAGAGCCCTCCGTAAGCATCTGGTCGATCCTCTTCCTGGCATCCTGAGGCGAACCATGAATGATGGCGACGATCTCGCGTTTGCCCGCGAGCTGCGCTGCCAATTCCTCGGTAAAGGCGCGATCCTCGGCCCCGTCTCGCGCCAAGACTACGATCCGCTGCTGCTGAGTGGTTTGCTTCACGATCATCTTCCCGAGCTGGCGACCGCCGCTGGCACCGGTCGGATGCTGCTCATCCCAGGTGAGCCAGCTGAACAGCACCCCGAGAACGAGTAAGGCAAAAATCATGCCGTAGTCGGCAAAAAATCGTTTCATTGTACGGCCAGCTCCATAATCATTTGTTGGGTCGCATTGGGCATGTCGCTGATTTCGCCAGTGACCCGCCCCTCATGCATGACCAGGATTCGGTCCGCCATGCCGAGTATTTCCGGCAGCTCAGAGCTGATCATGATGATCGCCTTGCCCTGGGCCGCCAGTTCGTTCATTAAGACATAAATCTCGTATTTGGCGCCGACGTCGATGCCACGCGTGGGCTCGTCGAAGATAATTACGTCGCAGTTACGCTGCAGCCATTTGGCCAGCACTACCTTTTGCTGGTTGCCGCCGGAGAGATTGCCAGCAAGCTGTTCCTGGCTCGGGGTCTTGATCCGCAGCGACTCGACAAAACCGCCGAACGCTACCTTCTCGTTTCCTTCGGCGACAAAACCAAAGCGTGAAAAGGCATCCAGGTTTGGCAGGGCAAAATTCTCTCGCAGCGACTGGCCGAGGATCAGCCCCTGGGCTTTGCGATCCTCGGTGAGTAGCCCGATCTCGTTGGCAATCGCCTGGCGCGGATGCTGAATGTCGAGAATCCTGCCATCCAAGGCGATGGTGCCGGAGTCCCGTTTGTCGGCCCCGAAAATCAGCCGGGCGGTCTCGGTCCGGCCCGCGCCGACCAAGCCCGCCAGAGCCAGAATCTCACCCTCCCGCACCGAGAACGAGACATCGCGCACCGCGGTGCCACGGTTCAGGCCTTCGACCACCAGCCGTTCTTTTCCCGGCTGGGTAGCGCGTGGCGGAAATTCTTTGTCCAATTTGCGACCGACCATCATTTCGATCAGTTGTTCGCGGTTGATGTCAGCGATCGTCGCTTCGCCCACGCCGGTTCCATCGCGCATGACCGAAACTCGATCGCAAATCTCAAAGATCTCTTCCAGCCGATGACTGACGTAAATGATGCCGATGCCCTGCGACTTTAACTCACGCATCACGGCGAAGAGCCGCTCCACCTCTTGCGGTGTAAGCGTGGCGCTGGGCTCGTCCATAACGATGATTTTGGCCTCTACTGAGAGCGCTTTGGCAATCTCCACCACCTGCTGCTGGGCCACACTTAGGTCGCCGCAGAGAGCTTCGGGATCCACGGCCACGCCCACGCGTTTGAACAGCGCCAAGGCGGCGTCATGCTCTCGCTGGCGCGAGAAGCAGCCGAAGCGCGTCTTCTCCTGACCGAGGAAGATATTCTCGCGAGCGGTCAGCTGCGGCACCAGATTAAACTCTTGGTAGATGATCCCGACGCCAGCATTGCGGCCATCGACCGGGCTGTTGATCTGCCGCACCTCACCATCAAATGCAAGCGTTCCTTGATCAGGAAGATGAGCGCCACCAAGCACCTTGATGAGCGTGCTCTTGCCAGCGCCGTTTTCTCCCACCAGTGCCAGCACCTCGCCCGCATGCAGGGCCAAATCCACACTCCTCAGCGCTTTCACGCCGGGGAAGGATTTGGTGATGCCCTGCATCGACAGGAGCGGTGCTGCCATGGTGGACTCCATCGCTGTGGGTTCTATTTCGCTGCGTCCGCAGCAGCATCGGCCTGGCGATAGAGTGCGGTTGGGATCAGGTACTCGGCCGGGCAGTCTTCGCCGTTCATGTACTTGACGATGAGCTTGACGGTCTCGGCACCGATCTGGTCTGGGAACTGAACCGGATCGGCATAGATCTTGCCAGCGGCAATGGCTTTCTTGCCTTCAGGTTGGCCATCAAACCCGACAATCTTGACTTGCTTCAGCTTGCCAGCATTCTCTAGCGCGGCTACCGCGCCCAAGGCCGAAGGATCGTTGATCGCGAAGATGCCTGCGAGGTCCGCATGCGCCTGAATGATGTCCTGGGTGACCTTGAAGCTCTTAGCCTTGTCGCCGCCGCCCGGCAGTATGGTGACTACCGTGATATCACAATCTGCAGCCTTGTTCAGCTCCGCCAGCTTCTCTTGAAACCCCTTGGTCCGGAGTAGCACCGATTCCACTTCCGGGAAGTCTAGGATCGCCACCTTGCCGCGTCCTCCCAGTGCCTCGACCATGGCTTTGGCCGCCATTCTGCCACCGAGGTAATTGTCGGTCGCCACGTGCGAGACGACCTTGGCACCAGCGGCCGTGCAGGCAATGTCAGCGGTGAACACCGGAATGCCAGCCGCATTAGCTTCCTGGATTGCCGGGCCAATCGCCTTCGAATCACACGGGCAGAGGACAATCGCCGAGACTTTCTTGACGATGAAGTCCTTGATCTGGTTCTGCTGGCGAGCCACATCGAAATCACCACTGACGGCGAGGAGCTCGAAGCCACTCTTCTTGGCTTCGGCCTCCATGCTGTCGACGATCTCCTTAAAGAACGGATTGTTCATGGTCAGCACGGATACCGCGATAATTGGAGTCGCTTTGCTGCTGGAAGTCGCTGGTGCCGTTGAGCTGGTTGCAGGGCCCTTCTTACCACAGCCGCAGATTGCGCCTATGAGAGTTGTCGCCAGCATGAGGTTCCACATTGTCTTCTTCATCGTTCATCTCCATTCTCGGTTTTTGGTGGTAAGGGCGGCACAGCTCCAAGCTGCGTGCATACGTGAGAAGCGACCGTGTTCGCGTGTCGGTTTATGTCCTCCAGAGTGTTTCCATTGAGATAGCCTGTAACGACCGCTGCAGTGAATGAGTCACCAGCCCCGACCGTGCTGGCCAGAACGGTTGGGGGCGGGGCGGCCGCGAAATTCGCATCATCCGGCGTCACAATCCAGGCACCTTTCGAGCCACAGGTGAGAACAGCCAGCTTCATGTCATGGGCCCGCACAATCGCCTTCAACTGCTCACTGTCGGTGCCAGGAATCCCCAGCATCGCTGCCAGGATTGGCAACTCTTCGTCGTTTACCTTCAAGGCATTGGCACGCTTGAGCGAGTCGAGGATGACCGCATCAGAGTAATAGGTTTGGCGAAGATTGATGTCAAACATGCGCAGGCAGTCCGGCCGGGTCGCATCGAGAAACCTGCCGATCGCGTCTCTGGATGCGTCGCTGCGTTGCGACAGACTGCCAAAGCAGACCGCATCAAGTCGGGGGGCAAGCCCTGCCAGTTCAGCTGTAAACGAGATGGCGTCCCAGGCCACATGCTGCTTAATCTCATACTCCGGCTGGCCACCGTGCCCCAGCGTCACCTGCACCCTTCCAGTCTGTAGGGATGCCGCGACCAGCAGTCCGCTGCAATCGACCCCGTGCTGCTGGAGAAAGTCGCGCCCGGCGGCTCCGAGCGCGTCATCTCCCACGCAACTCACTACATACGCATGCGCCCCTAGGATGCCGCAATGGCAGGCAAAATTGGCCGGCGCGCCGCCCAAAGTCTTGTCATCTCCATGAATGTCCCACAGGACCTCACCGATGCCAGCGACTTTAAACATTTTGTTTATTACCACAGCTTTCACCTACTTACACGACTATTCCGCTGTTAC
>DMTJ01000153.1:0-3193 GCA_003477185.1 Lentisphaeria bacterium | reverse complement strand
TAAATTCCCTCTTGCCTCAGTTAACATTAAGGTTACATTTTGGCCATGGAGAAACGAACAAATAGAATGCTGGAGATATACACCTTCCTCAAGCAGGCAATTGCCGAGGGGGTCTATGTCGAGGATGATCTGCTGCCCACAGATCTGCAATTGGCGGAGCAATTCGGTGTCAGTCGCCCGACAGTCGCCAGAGCGGTCAAGAAGCTCCAGGCGGAAGGGCAGGTCGGCCGGAAGCCAGGCTATGGCACCTACATTATCCCCCAGCCATTAGCCGAACCAAGCAGCGCAGAGCGCGTCTTCGGCTTACTTATTCCTGCCCTCGGCGAAACGGAGATTTTTGAACCGATCTGCGGTCAGATCGCCAATCTTGCGGACTCGCACCACTTCAGCCTGCTCTGGGGCGGCGGCGGTACCCTGCATGATCGCGGATTGGGAAATGCCCTGCAATTAGCCGAGAAGTATGTGGCCCAGAAAATCGATGGGGTGTTCTTCGCACCATTGGAACTAATCCCAGAAGCCGCCGAGCAGAATGCCCGGATTGTCGCCATGTTCACCGCGGCATCCATCCCCGTGGTTCTCCTCGACAGCGATATCGTCCCGCCGCCGCTACGTAGCGCCCACGACCTGATCGGTATCAACAACATCAATGCCGGTTTTACCCTAGCTCGGCATCTGATTGACCGCGGCTGCCAATCGATCGGCTTTATAACCAGACCGAATATTGCCGGCACTGTCCATATGCGCTTGATCGGGGCTCGCGAAGCGGTCCTGCAGGCTGAGCTCCCCCATGACAGCCTCAGCGTGATCGAGATCGACACCGCCGTCGAAGCATTCGCGATCGGCACCACGTGGGACGCCTTGGACGGCCTGATTTGCTACAACGACGCGCTTGCGGCGCCGTTGCTCGTCGAACTAGACAAGCATGGCGTAAATATTCCCCGTGACCTCAAGATCTGCGCCTTCGACGATGTCAAATACGCCAATCTGATCAAGATCCCGCTGACCACCTACCGGCAGCCCTGCCGGGACATCGGCACGGGCGCTGTCGACGCCATGCTCGCGCGCATCCGCCAGCCCGACGCCGTTGCCCGAATGCTCCAGCTCCAGGGCGAGCTCATCGTCCGCACCTCCACCGAACAGTAGACGCGGGCTTATTAGCCTGGGCTTACTCAGCGCCTTCTTCAGTGGCCTCTTGGTCTGTGCCGCCGTGATAGCAAGCTTCATGGGCATCAGCACGCTTCTTGAAAAAGCGGCGTAACCCGAAATTCAACAACACGGCCAGGAAGATGCCCGGAACTGCCAAGTGGTAGACAATGTTCGCGACTAGGCCCGTGGCTAAAATGGCAATGATCGGCGCTATGCACCAGCAGGCGATGACCCAGACTGCGCGGCCGAGTTTCAGGTCTGCATGTCCGCCGGTGTAGACGCAGTCTGCCGCGCCTGTTCCCAACACGGCGGCGAAGGCGACGTAGGTCGTCGAGACCGGCATCCCTCGCCCGGAGGCAAAGGCAATGACGCTGGCACTGACGGCGGTAATGACCGAGGCCCGCAGGGCGTCGTAGTGAATCTTTTTGCCTGAATCTGTGACATCTGCCGTCGGTGCCAGACTCTCGTGCTTCGGACCAAAGCGCAGCAGAACGCCGGCCAGCCGTCGGCACCAGTTCGGCGCGTAGAGGGCCACATGCTCAAACTGGCTGCCGGTATTTACTTCGGCCCGCGTCACTCGTTGGGCGTAGGAGCTGAACATACCAGAGGCCATGAGGATCCCGCAGCCGGTGAGCGCCCAAATCGGGATCGGAATCTTTGAGGCCAAGTCTGCGAGATCGCCCAGCTCCGAACCACTTTGCCACAGATTCAGCGCCGCAAGTCCGGGCGAAGCCGCATTGGCTAGATCATTTTGGCCGAAGGCGAAGGCCATACAGATCATCCCCAGTATTGCCATCACCGAGAACAGCTTGTCGATCCCGCGTCGGTGATTGAACACCAGAATCATGTGCACGATAAAGGTGAAGCCTGCCCACATGAGGAGCAGTACCAAGCCTACGCCGTATTCTTCGAAGAACCCGCTGCGGATACTCTTGACAAACGCCACGTTCTTCATCCCTTTGAAGATCATAAACCAGCCAAGGCAGGTCAAGATCGCGCCACATATCCAGGGGCCATGCAACAAAAGCGTGTCGCGGTCTCGATATTTGGTCTGAATTGCCCCACGAAAAACCCGCATGACCATAAAGGAGGCGACCCCCGAAACTGCGATGGAGACGAAGATTGCGGTGGTGACTGAACCGACCTTGGGCCAGTTTACATTGTCGAAGCCAGCCAGAAACATCGCAGCTCCCACCAGCTCAAACACCAGGCAGGCGGTGGTGCTAACCGGCATGCCAAAGGCCGAAAACGTATAGAGCAGCAGCGTATCCACAAAGTAGACACTGATGTAGATCGCCAGGGCCATTTGCACGGTCAGTAAGGTTGGATCGAAGATCCCCTTCCGTGCAGTTTCCATCACTGGTGCGGCAAATGTAGCCCCGAGAATTACGGCTGCGCCGGCCAAATAAACCGCCTTGCGCCGCTCCATCACTCGGGCACCAAAAACTGCGTTCACCAAGTTGGCCGCATCATTTCTGCCCACCTCGATACAGTCCCAGATCAAAAAGGCCAAGCCGACTATTACTGCGATCAGTAGGAAGTTCATCTTACAGGCTCCAGGCGACGTTGTTGGTGGCATCAGGAAAACGGAAATTGCAGACAAGCTGATTCATGGGGGCAATCCTATCCAAGTGTTCAGCTGTTCTAGAAGCTGATTTGCGGAGCTATACCAAGGCTGATTACGAGGAAATCAGGCCTGAGAGGGACTTGTGCGTGAAAAGGTCTCCCGCTGCGCAGAATTTACTAGCAGCGAACACACGACAATGTGGTGAGCGCACTGCGAAGGAAGGACGCCACTCCCGTAGCTGACACGAACGAGGCCCAGTCACTCCCTCCAAGGGGCTACCAGCCCAAGATGTCGTCTTCGGCATATGATCCGCCAGCGCGTCGATCGGGACGACAGCTCATGAGTTCGAACCTGTCATCTTCAGACCATGGCCGGTATATGCTGCCCCATCGATCTAATAAATCAGTGCTTTTTGCGAGGTAAGGCCCGTGCCAGTCCTCTACATCGGAGCCGCGGAGCAAGTCTTGATGCGATTCCGGG
>DMTJ01000004.1 GCA_003477185.1 Lentisphaeria bacterium | reverse complement strand
ACTCGCTGACGCGAGTCCGGCCATCAAAATAGTAAAGAAGGCGACAGGATCATTATGAACAATAGAAATCACACTTGCGTTCTGGTCGCCACCTGCGACCTCTTGACAACCTGCAGTACATCCGGTGAGGTGATGAAGGTATTCCCCATGGAGGATCAGAAAGATTTGATCCACCTGATCGCAACGCTCAAGTCACCCGCAGAAAAAAGCTTACAAAAGAGACAACGATGCAAAATAAAGTGATCATAGTCACTTCGGCACTAGCCGTTGGGGAAAGTTAAATATGGAAACCATTTCACAATTCAAAAAGGTGTTATTTGTTTTAGGCGGCATGTTGATGTTGGCACACACCCTATATGGTGAAGCCGCAGCGAAAACTGGCACAGCACAACGGCCTAATATCGTATTCATATTAAGCGATGATCAGGCCTGGACGGATTATGGCTTTATGGGGCATGCGGACATCAAGACGCCTCACTTGGATAGGTTGTCCGAGCGGGGCCTGTTGTTCGAACGGGGTTATCTCGCTGCGCCGCTGTGCCGTCCATCCCTGGCTTCGCTGGCAACCGGGCTCTATCCCTTCCAACACGGGGTGACGGGGAATGATGTGGACGGAAATAAGAACCGTGTGGAACTGGATAAGCCGGTTCGGCAGGCCTTTCATCAGCATCCCAGCTTTATTAAGTTGCTGAGCGCAAACGGCTATCTGACCCATCAGTCGGGCAAGTGGTGGGAGGGCTCGTACCAGGACGGCGGCTTCACGCATGGGATGACCCACGGTGATCCGAACCGCCGTGGCCGGCACGGTGATGCAGGGTTGTCCATCGGGCGCGAAGGAATGAAGCCCGTAACGGATTTTATCGACCTGGCGGTTGCGGAAGAAAAGCCTTTCCTGCTCTGGTATGCGCCGTTTATGCCGCACACGCCACACAATCCCCCCGAGAGGCTGTTGAAAAAGTATAGCAAGCCGGGCAGAGCCATGGATGTTGCCAGGTATTACGCGATGTGTGAGTGGTTTGACGAAACCTGTGGGGAACTATTGGGCGCCATCGAGCAGCGTGGCCTGACGGAAAACACGGTCGTGCTCTACATCTGTGATAATGGTTGGGTGGCGGCCAGCGAGAACGCGGACGATCCGAACCAGAAAAAAGGGAAATATTCCCTGCGCTCCAAGGCCAGCCCCTACGAGAACGGTATTCGCACGCCCATCATGGTATCATGGCCGGGCAAGGTGAAGCCGGAGCGCTCTCCAAACCTGGCGCATGCCATTGACATTTTTCCCACCATCGCAGCGGCTGCCGGTATAGAAGCACCGGCGAACCTTCCCGGGATTGACCTGCTTGATGAGAAAGCCCGCAAGGAGAGGAAGGCTGTATTCGGGGTTTGCCACGCCGCCCGTAACATGACCCCTGGGCGTCCAGATGATACCTTGCAGTATCTCTGGTGTGTGGAGGGAGACTGGAAGTTACTGCTGCGCTATCACGTTTCGAATCCGACCCATTACCCTTATCTAAACCGGTGGGACAAGGCGCCCGTCCGGCTCTACAATTTGAAGGACGATCCCCATGAAAAGAATGATCTGGCGTCAACGCGTCCAGAGCTGGTTGAGCGTCTTACAAAGCAAATTGAAAAGTGGCACAAGGTCCCCAGAGATTAAGAGCGAGAGCTGTCCTGAATCGTGTCGGTACGGACCACGACAGTGTGGATGCCGAGATAAATGACATCAAGAAATCTCTGGATATGGATCACCATTCGCTCAATGAGCCGTTCTTCTGCAGGAAATACAGCAAGCCGATCATGCTGGCCATCGCGATAGCCGCATTCAACCAGCTCTCCGGTATCAATGCCGTGCTCTACTACGCTCCGCGTATCTTCAAGATGGCAGGTTTTGATGAAGGACTGCTTACCTCCACAGCGGTCGGTTTTTCAATGCTGGTATTTACGATGCTGGCCTTGCTCGTGATCGACCATTTCGGGCGTCGCAAGCTGATCATTGCCGGTTCAATCGGATATATTGTCAGCCTGGGTGCCATTGCCTGGGCTTTCTATACCTACGGCGCGGATTTCAAAGCGTTCATCGAACATGGCACCCCGGTGTCCGGCATTGGCAGTCAGGTCGTATTGTGGGGGCTGATCGCATTCGTGGCAGCACATGGATTCGGACAGGGTGCTGTTATCTGGGTATATATATCCGAGGTCTTTCCCAACCGGGTCAGGGCGCGCGGACAGGCTCTGGGTTCATTTACGCATTGGTTCATGGCTGCGGTCATCTCATGGTCGTTTCCGATGTTTGCTGAGATCAATGTGGGGCATATATTCGTCTTCTACACCGTCTGCATGATTCTTCAGTTGCTGTGGGCCATGTTCCTCATGCCGGAGACCAAGAACATCTCACTCGAAGAGATTGAGAGTAAGCTCGGCATTTCTGACTAGTCTGAAGGAAATACAGAATGAAAGCATATACAACACTGCTGATTGTTACCCTCATCACCTCTGTGTGCAGCGCGCAGGTACGGAAGGCAACCGTCGAAACCCCGGCAGTGCCGGAGAAGTCACCAGCCTCTTGGCTGACCTATCACTTGGCGCATCCCGGGCCCGGAAAAGCAGTACCCGGCGACCCCAACACGGCCTTCTTCTGGAAGGGGCGCTACCACCTGCACTATATCTACAGGGATCGCACCGGTTTTTGCTTCGCTCACGTTTCCAGTGACGACATGGTGCAC
>DMTJ01000208.1 GCA_003477185.1 Lentisphaeria bacterium | reverse complement strand
CAATGCCAGATCAATGTTGGGCACGGCCCCCATGCCGGCGACAACGACATCGAACGGCAAGGACGTGCCATCAGCCATAATAACAGAAGTGCTATCGGCAGCAGACACCTCGGCACCTATACGTAGGTCAACACCTTCGGCGGTGTGACGCGCATGGACGATTGCGGCGATCTGCTCTGGGACAGCGCGGGCAAGCAGCCTTGGTGCGGCCTCGAAAACAGTGACTGTGGCCCCCAACTGCCTCGCCATCGCAGCCAGTTCCAATCCGATGAACCCGCCGCCGATGATCCCGACCCGCGCGCCCGACCTCATATGTGCCAAGATGGTCTTGGCATCCTGATCGTTACGCAATGTCAAGCAAGCTTCGAAGCCGGTAAATAGCCGCGCCTGAGCCCCCGTAGCCAGCAGAAGTCGTTCGTACGGCACATGCGAACCGTCTGCGAGTTCCACACTGCGAGCTTTACGGTCAATCCGTGAGACTGAAGCGCCCAGTCTCAGATCGATGCCGGCCGCAACGTAGGACTCAGCAGGACGGATGACTTTCACCTCGCCCTGCCCTGCCTTCGACAGTGGCGGGCGCTCATAAGGCAGGACCGCCTCGGCACCGATAAGGGTCACGCCCCCCTCAAAGCCCTGTTCTCGAAGGGCGAAGGCCGCGCGGACACCGCATTCACCCGCCCCTATGATCACCATCCCTGCCTTTGTCATAACGTGAACGCCTTGCGGAATGCGCCGAGCGCGGTTTCAGGATCATCCTTGGCAAAGCCTTCGAAACCGACCGGGCCGTCATAGCCCATGTCTTTCAATGCGCGCGCGATGGCAGCCCAGTTCATCTCGCCGGTGCCTGGTTCACATCGGCCCGGATTGTCGGCCACTTGAACTTCGCCGATCCATGGCAGGCAGGCATCGGCCCAGCGGATCACGTCGCCCTCCCCAATCTGGGTGTGATAGAGATCGAGATTGATACGCAGTTGCGGGCGGTTTACCGTCGATACAAGGTTCAGAACATCCTCAGTGCTATTGAATGGACAACCGGGGTGTTCGCGCAGGTTGAGGTTCTCCAGCGTGAACGTCACGCCCTCTTCCTCGGCCATGTCGCAGATGCGGTGCAGCGTGTCTCGTGCCCGCAACCACATGCCCGGCGAGACATGCCATAATTGCTGGATCGGCAGGCCCAAATCGCCTAGGCCTGTGCCGTGCAGGTTCAGTCGATCAACGCCGAGTCGCTTGCCGACCTGAGCGGTCTCTCGGGCAGACTTCAGCAAAAGGTCGGCGCCTTGGGCATCAGCCAACCGGCCTTCGAGATAGCCGTTCATGATGGTGAAGTCTGCGCCAGTCGCCGCCAGCGCATTAATGTCCCACGCAGTCCAGTTCCACAGGCCCACACCAAAGCCCATCTCTTGGAGACGGCTGGCGCGCCAATGGATCGGTTTGTCCTGCCAAAGCATTTCGGCGCAGGCGGCGAGTTGGAAGGTCATGGGTTATATCTCTACAAACACACGGCCGTTTTCGACCTTGGTAGGATAGGTGTGGAGGTTCTCGCAGGCTGGTGGCGTTTCTACTTCGCCATTGGTGCAATCAAAAATCGACGAATGCTTGGGGCATTCAATTGTCGCTTCGACCACCAGACCGTCGGATAGGTGTACCTCCTCGTGGGTGCACAAGCCGTCAGTACAATAATAATTGTCCTCATGGTCGCGCACGATGATGAATGTGCGGCTCCCGTGGTCGAAACGGATGACATCCTCTTCTTCAATGTCGTCGGTTGCGCAGGCGTCTACCCAGTCTGCCATTTTTCTCTCCTTTAGTCTCAGGCTGCGGCCCTTGCGGGGCCATCGTGATAGGGGTTTGCGGTGTCCGGCAGTTGGCGCCGGATGTGAAAATCGGGGTCTTTGCGCTGGCGCCAGAGTGCGGGCAGCATCTCGGTATAGGCGTCGAAGAACGACGTGTTCGGTGCGGGGAAATCGAACTTGCAGGCCTCGTGCAGGTCAGGAAGCTTGTTGTAGGGCACCAACGGGAACATGTGATGTTCGACGTGGTAGTTCATGTTCCAGTAGATGAACCGACTGATCGGGTTCAGGTAGACGGTGCGCGAATTCAGCCGGTGATCCAGCACATTGTCTGCAAGTCCGCCGTGTTGAAGCCAGCCGCAGAGAACCATATGCCAACAGCCATAGAGGCGCGGCAAGCCAATTAGCAGCACTGGAATCCAGCTTTGCAGCAGCAGCGCAGCAGCTAGTGTTGCAGCATAGATTACAATCCAGACTCTGGCGGTACGGATGGTCTTGGCGAAAAACACCGGATCCATATAGTCTGCCTCGTCCGGCAAAATCCGGCCCCCAGTGTGGCGGATCATCCGTTTCAGGCCATCCCACATGTCAGTCAGACCAACCAAGTTGGCCGCCATCCTGACCACAACGACTGGCCGCATGATCGCCACCTCGGGGTCCCGCCCGACGATTACCGTGTCCGAGTGATGTCGCGCATGACTGAATTTCCAGCAATGTGGATCCCGGATCATGCAGAAGCAGGCGACTTGGTAGACAGCCCTGTTCATCCAGCGGGTCTTGAACGCAGTGCCGTGACCACATTCGTGCCAGCGGCTGTCCATTGCCGATCCATATAGCACGCCGTAGGACAGCCAGAACGGAACCGACCACCACGATGGCATGAGAGCAATTGCTGCGCCCGCGAAGGCAATCATTGACCCGAATAGGACAACAGTGTCCCAAATCGCCGGCTGGTCGGCCCGCTTCATCAAGGCTTTCATGGTTTTGCGATCAAGGTGCGTGCGATACCAGTCCTCCGTGACCAAACCATTGGCCACGGCGCTTTTTGCATCCGCTCCCAGAAGGTCATAGTCACGGGGCACAGCTCATATCTCCTGCGGTTTGTAGTCGGCAGGACGATCCGGCATGACGCCTTGCAGTAGCGTCACGGACTTTTCCAGCCCTTCGAGAGAGTTGAGCAGAACGTCTTCATGTTCGATCGACAGCCATCCGTCGTAGCCGCCCATCTTCAAACGATAGCAGAACTGCCGCCACCATTCCTCGCCATGGCCGAAGCCCAGTGTGATGTAGAACCAGCTGCGCGCCGGGATATCCATTAGCGAGCCGTTTTCGAGAAGCGAGGTTGTCGCCTGCACGGGGGCGTTCAGCATCGTGTCTTTGGCGTGTACGTGGTAAACGGCCTCTCCCAGTGCCTCTGCGGCTGCCAGGGGGTCGGCCCCCATCCAGAACAGATGTGACGGGTCGAGGTTCGCCCCGATCACCGGACCAACAGCCTCGCGCAGTCTGAACAGCGACGGCACGTTGTAGACGCACTGATTGCCGTGAAGCTCCAGCGCGATCTTCTGGACGCCATGTTCCTTGGCTAAGGCTACGATCTCAGTCCAGAACGGGATCAGCTTTTCTTCCCACTGGTAGTGCAGGATTTCCTGCGTCTCGGGCGGCCAGCTGCTGACAACCCAGTTGGGCATCACGTCATTGTCCGACCCTGCGGGCAGGCCGGACATGGTGCAGACCGTCTTGACCCCCATTTCACCGGCAAGGCGGATGGTGTCACGCAGTCCTTGCCCCTGTGCGGGATCGGTGGGGTGCAGCGGATTGCCGTTTGCATTCAGGCTGATGATCTCAAGACCACGATCTGCGAAAGCTCTTTTGAATGCGGCCTGCGCGTCCGCGTTGCCCAACAGCCCCGCCAAGTCGCAATGCGGTGCTGTCGACCAGCCACATGTATTCACCTCAACTCCACTCACGCCCATGCGCTTCGCGTTGTCGAGCATCTCTTCAAATGACATGCCGCCAAGGCTGTCGGATACGAAACCTAGTTTCATGCGTAGAACTCCGGCTTTGAGATAAGAGTGATGTCTTGGCGTATGCCAGTTTCGAGTGCTTTAACGCCGGTCTCTGCGATCACTGCGGCGGCGTATCCGTCCCAAGAAGAGCTTGCCAATTCAGGGTAGTCTCCACCCTGCACCCAACGAAGGAAGGCGCGGTTTTGCTGCCGATAGGCTTCTGCATATCGGTTGCGCCAATCTGGGTCGTGGCCCACAGATTTCAGCGCTTCCTTGTCTAGCCGGACGTAGCTGACATGGTTCGTGGCGATTGAGCCAGTTTCGCCAACCAGCTCGGCCTTTACGTCATAGCCATAGGCCGCGTTGTTGTTCACTTCGATGGTAACGATCTGGTGGTCGACGGTCTGAAGGACCATCACGACAGGGGCGACCTTATCGTCGGACCGGGCGGGCTGTGTCGCGGTGATGGAAACGGCTTCGCTGTCCAGCAGGTAGCGCAGAATGTCGAATTCATGCGGGGCGGAATTGGTGATTGCCATCGCGCCGGTGAAATCTGTGGCCGGCGTAGACCCGTTACGATGCCAGTTGTGCAGCATCAGCGCACGACCGATGATACCGTCTGTCAACGCTCGCTTCATCTGGATGTATGCGGGGTCATAACGGCGCATAAAGCCCAGCATGACGTGCTTTTTGCCAGCCGCTTCTTCGGCCTGCATCACGCCAAGGCATTCCGACGAGGACTGCGATAGTGGTTTTTCGCACATCACCTTTTTGCCCGCCGCAATGCAGGCAAGGCTGAGGGGCGCATGCGTAAAATCCGGTGAGGCCACGATCACTGCGTCCACATCACCTCGCGCAATGGTGGTCTCCGGGTCAGTCGCAGCCTCGGTTTCATAGATGTCGGCAATAGCCTGCGCACGCGCAAGATCCATATCGCAGACCACGGATAAGGATGCCCCAGGCAAGTCTTCTGCCACAATGCGGGCATGATCTGCGCCCATGATACCTGCACCAATGACGGCAATTTTAATGCTCATGATAGTCTTTCAATAATGGCCGTGAACAGCACGACCAGGTGTCTTTCCGCATTGCGCACGGGAGGGGCACGCAATGCAGAGGTGGGCAGGCCTAGTGCACGGGGTCGGGCACTTGACCATCGTGGGCTTCCATGTAGCCTTCGATATTGGCTTCGAGGTCGGCC
>DMTJ01000516.1 GCA_003477185.1 Lentisphaeria bacterium | reverse complement strand
AGGTGCCATCAGCGCCACCAGAATCGCGATGATCATGTACAGCCAGCCGATGCCACCCAGTACGGTACTATCGACCATTGAACTGCCTGCGCCGAGCGCGCCCGCCACGATGGCCACTGCCCAAATCATGGCCGGACTCGCCAGCCAGATTGCCAGATGATTTTCCTTTGGCGCCAGCTTGGCCAGCTCCCATGATTCGTGCGCCAGCCTTCGCAGCGTCTGGTCTGGTTGCTCCCGCGCCGTTAGGTTCTGGTAGAACGCGTAGCACCAGCCAAAGGGCAGGGCCACCACAGCCGCGAGCGGCAGGATGATGATCCCGCTGGCCTGCAGGACCGCCTGCCGGCAGACCATGTGAAAGATCGTAGCAGGTGTCCACGCGGGGACTTCGTCTCCCAACAGCCGCCGCAGGTGCGTCGTGTAGCCAGCTTGGCAGGCTTTCATCCAGACGAACGTCAGGCTCAGGAATAGGGAGAATAGAATGCAGGATTCACGCGCCGCGTGACTGAACCGCATATCGCCCCAGAATAGGACCAGCGCCGTCCAGAACGGAACGCTCCCGACCAAGTACCAGCCCACCGCGCCAGCCGATCCGCGCGCCAGCCAGGCAGCAGATTCCACCTCCTTGAGCGGCAACATCGAGCGGGGCGATCCGGCACCTTTCTTGCGCTTGCGTTTATCTGTCGCTGCTGTCATTCCATGTGCCAAGAAGATGGGATAGCCAGGAGCCCGCGCCCCACCAGATAGGTCACGCACCAGATCAATGCCACCCCCAGCACCAACGCCAGCAGACTGCCGATCACAGAATTTCTCTTTTCCTGCTCAGCGCCCTCGGTTGTGGTGCGAAAGCAGGACGCACAGATGACCTTATTCTCATGCTCGGTGACGCACTCTCGGCAAAAGTAGTCGGTGCATTCTGGACAACGCGCCACCGCCTCGCGGGCAGCGTGGTTGAAACACCGGGACAGTGAGATTCCCATTGCGCGGTTCAGCCCTCCGGCTGCGAAAGTTCAAGCTCGCGATTGCGCTTCGCCTCTGTGCTCACCGCACCCAGCCCAACGCCGGCCATACCGCCCCAGATCGCGCCCAGAATCAAGTAGCAGATCATGGTAGGAACACTCTCCAACGGCTGCTGATTCGCATAGAATTCGAACGCCTGGTACGACGTATTGGCAAACGGGTCTGCCTCGAACTCCAGCATGCTCGGGATCGAAATCAGGGCCAGAAACAGAAACGACTTCGCCCCGACCGTGATCCACGTCATCCAATTCAAGCCGGATCCCCGCTGGCGCACGCGGTCCCGCACAGCGAAAATCACAGCCCCCGCGATCCCCAAGTTCACCAGTATGATCAGCGACACCGTCACCGCAGAGGCCAGGGGGATGGATAAAAACACCAGCGTCGCCTCCGCAGCCAGCATGGTATACAACCACCGATGCCACTTCAAGGCGACGACCTCGCCCCCAGTCTTCAGCACGGCTGGCGTGTAGCTTTGGGTCATTTCGGCATCCCACGGGCCTTGTGCAGCATACACTCTCTCCTGCACCAGGCGAATGAGCTTCCTGGCTTTTGGCATGCGGGTGATAGGCACCTCGAGCTGCTGCACCGCTGTCTGCATAGCCACCTTACAGCTGCGCCCCAAGTACAGGTGAACAATCAGGATGAACAGCATTGGTAGATTAAAGAATAGTCCAACTGCACCAAGCTCCGACCAGAGAGAAACTGTCGGGATGCTGAGAAGTACGAGAAAAAACGACCAAATAATAGTCCAAAAAAGATGGTTAGGTGTTGGCCGTACGATGATCGCCTCGATCTCGTTGTACGGAAACTTCCGGTAGACTTCGCGAAAGCCGGCCACCTCAATGCGCACCAGATCGTCATCCCCCATATACAGCAGGTAACGATCTGCCAGAGACATCGAGGACTCGCTTAATTTTTTATACTTTGCCATCTACCACCCACCCAGCGCACTCGCCGTGCCAATCCCGAGGATAAACAGACCCCAGAACAGCAGTTGTAGGACTGCCAAAGTCCCTGCCATCCAGCGGCGGCGGGTCCCACCACCACGAATCGGACTTTCTGGGGCTTTCCGAAAATAAATCAGCATGCCTAGCGTCAGCGGGGCCGTAAACACCGTGATCGGAAACATCAGCAGCGGCAGCGCAGCGGTCAGCATAATCAACTGATCTGCGCAAAAGTGCGAATTCTTCACCTCTTCCAGCTTCCCTTCACTGCGCCCATAGGACAGACAGTTCGAGCACAAGTGCTCCTCTTCAATCTCCAAGTCGCACAGGCTGCACAAGAAGCGACCGCAGCCATCACAGGCGATGTCCGCCCTCTGCGTCTCATGATAAAAGCAGCTTGCCTCGTCCGAGAGCAACTGCTCAGCCTTTGCCCCTTGCCGCAGGTCACGCACCAGTGCTGGGAAAGGCGTCACCTGTACCTTGGCGCTGCATATCTCGCAGGTAGTCAGTGCGCCGTCCAGTACCCTTAGCGGAAGTGGTCGCTCGCAGCCGAGGCAACGCAGTTGATGCGGCATTCTTCGCGTCGCGTCAGATTTTTACGACGCGCGTGTCGCACATGCGGTCATGCCAGCCCCGGCGATACTCATCAAAGAACGCCATCCACAGGCCCGCGCCCAACGGCAGCGCCACCAGCACCCTGGCAAAGAAGCGGCCAAAGCCACGCCAAAACGTCAGGGTACTACCGTCCGATCGAACTACCTTTACCTTTAACAGTGACTTCCCCGGCGTGGAGCCTGATGTGCTGTAGAAGTAACCTTCATACGAAGCAGACAGCCCATACGACAGCAAGAGCCCGACAACCGACGCAATGATGATATTCATGTCGTTGTTCACCAGAATTCTGCCGATCAGCAGCGCCACCACGAACTGAATGGCGGTCGCGGCGACCTGCAGGAGAAAGCCATCCACCCACTGTGCGACCAAGCGGCGGCCCATGCTGCCCGGCTCCATATCCGCCGTGCCGATTTCTACGCCCTGACGCAGTTTCTGTAGAAAGACCGGCTTGCATCCAGCGCACACATGCGAGCCTTCGTAGGCCAGCATCTCATACTCGCCGAAGGACTCACCGCACTCATCACACACCTGGTGAGCTTGGCCAATCGCGACCGATGCCGTTGCCTGCCCATACGCAGTCCAGTCACTCATCGTGGCGTTCCAAACCAGCGTTTCGGCGGTTACAGTCCCTTCCGCGACGGCCTGTTCCAGGCCCGCATCATCCAGCGGGCCTTGCCGCTCGCCGTTGTCTTCGAAGTACCATTCCATAGTCTTGCCACCTCGCCCAAAGCTGAACGCAAAGAGGTTGTCAAAAAGTCGATACTAACCGATCCTGCAATGATTGCAAAGTCAGTCTTCCCCGACACCCATAATTTTCGCAATTAAAATTGCCGCGTAGAACATCACCACCAGCGGGATCGCCAGCATCACTTGGGACACGATGTCCGGGGGAGTCACCAGCGCCGACAGCAGAAATATCCCGACGATCACGTAGCGGGCGCTAGACAGCAACCAGCTTCGTTTGATCAGGTTGAACGTCATCAGGATCAACAGCACTAGCGGGGCTTGGAACAACACCACAAACGCCAGAATCAGCTGGAACACAAACAACACGCTCCGTTTGTAATCCAGGAAATTCTCCACCGACTCAGGCTTGAACTTCAGGAGAAACTCCACAGCCAGCGGCAGCACTTGAAAGTAGGCCAGCCAGGCACCTAGGATTGCCAGCGTCAGTCCCGCCCACGTATACACCCGCAGAATTCGCTGCTCTCGTTTCTCCAAGGCTGGCGAGACAAACGAAATGATGTTGTAGATATGAATCGGTGACGAAAAGACCAACGCCACGTAGCCGGCGATTCGAAACTGCAGCATGAAGCCCTGCTCGGGCGAGGTCATGACCACCTTTCCCAAAGCCAAGTAAAAGAACGGATCCGTGAAGTACTTGACGTAGTACTGGTAGCCTAAAATGGCGATCACGAACAACACCGCTACGGACGCCACCGAGCGAAGTACCCGTAGGCGGAGCTCGCGTAGATGCTCCATAAACGGCATCTCTCCAATCGTCTGTGTTGCTGCCTGCCCCGTCTCTTCCGGCGGCTCTTCCTTTTCGATCGGCTCTGTCGGTTCTTCGCTCGCCGGCACCAACCCTTCGAGGCGCATGCCGCGTGATGCCTTAAGCACCACCAGGTCCCCGTCGCGAACCTGCGCCAGGCCTTTCCGCGCCGCTGCGATGTCCGCAAAACCGTTGATTCCCAGCGATTGCGCCGCCTCACACATACGCGATCCGACCGGCACCAACACCGCGTCCGGTAGTTCCTTCGCGAGCTTGAGTACCTGCTCGTGGTAGCTCACCTCTTCCGGTCCCAGCTCCAGCATATCGCCCAGAACCAGCACCAGTCGCCCACCCGAGGGGGCCCTCACTGTGCGCAGCAGCGCGGTCATGCTGTCCGGGTTTGCGTTGTACGCATCATTCAGCCAACGCACGCCAGCCACCACCGTTTCCTGCATCCGCATTCCTGGAATCTGCACCTCCGCCAGCGCCGCCGCCGATTCCTGCAGGTCCAACCCCAAACTCAAGGCCGCAGCGATCACAGCCGCCGCGTTGCAGGCCTGATGCGGCCCCGCTAGGTTCCATGCGACCGTCGCGCACTCGCCGTCCGCCACCAGCTCAAATCGTGCGGGCGGTCCCTCTTCATACGCCTGCACCCGGATGTCCGCGCCCGCTTCCGTGCCGAATGTAACCAATCGTCGGCCCTGCGCTAGAATTGCCGGATTCTTCGCCTCGGCGTACGGCACCACAAGCGCGCCATTTTCCTCTAGGCCAGCTGCGATCGTCGCCTTCTCTTTCGCCACACCGGCCACGCTGCCCAAGCGTTCCAGGTGCACCGGCCCAATATTGGTGATGATCGCCACGGCTGGTGCCGCAACCCGCGACAGCGGCTCGATCTCGCCCGGGCCGCTCGTGCCCATCTCAAGAACCGCAAACGCCTCATCACCCTGCAGGCGCAGCACATTCTGCGGCACCCCCACGTGATTGTTCGTATTTCCTTCGGTAGCCAGCACCGGGCCCGCCGTGCGCAGCACCGCGGCCATCATTTCCTTGGTGCTGGTCTTGCCACTGCTTCCCGTGATCCCCACCGTGCGAACTCCGCAACGCTGGCGATGAAATGCGGCCAATGCCTGATAGGCCACTAGCGTATCCGCCACCTGCAAGGCTGGCACGCCCCAACCTCCGCCACGATCCACGCAGACCGCCGTCGCACCTTCGGCCACGGCCTTAGCGCAGAACTCATGCCCGTCGAAATTCTCTCCCCGCAACGCGACAAACAAACCGCCGTCCTGGCGTATCCGCGAGTCCGTAGAGACCCCGCTGACGCCATTTCCGCCGTCCGGCACGTGAACCCACACGCCGCCGGTTGCCTGTTCTAGCTCGTCCCAGGTGAACATGCCGCCTCCGCAGATTGGAAAACCGGTAACATGTGACGACTCGCCGCAACCACCACCTTTGCCGTCATTGGCTACCGGAACTTTCGCACGGGTTGTGCATCCATAAACAGCTGAAAACGCGCTCGTACGCGCAAATATGCATCGTCTGGCACCTCGATCGGCAGCAGGCTCTGCAGCTTCAAATTCTTCGCGCCCCACGGCTTATCGTTTTCTTCCGTGATGCGTTCCGTAAGGATCCGTGCGTATTGCTCGCGCTCCGCTTCGTGGGCAATCGTCATGTCAGCCCAAGGCTTCGCCATATTGCGATCCAGCGCGTTTCTCAACGGCAGTAGCTGATAGTTAGCGGCACCGGCCACCAGTACCACTTTCTGCAGAAACTGTGCCGAAGCCGCCATGCTGATCGACCAGCGCCAGCTCCGGACTCCCCCGTCGAAGGCCAGGGTCACCGTGAACGGGGCATCGCCAATCATCCGCTCTTCCTCAGGAACTGCGGAGTCCGCAACTTTGAGCGTGAGAAAGAACAGAAAGGCGCGGAGCGCATCGACCGTGGGATCACTCCCGAAGATCTTCCCCCTGACCACATCCAGATGCTCGCAGGCACCAGTCTCCGGATCGCGCCAGACGTGACGCAGGTCGCCCGCCAGTTCGATCTCCGCAATCTCCGGGTTGCCGCAGTGGAATGCTCCAGCCCGTTGCTCGCTGCCCAGGCTCACGCGAGCGTGGTAGTCGGGCTGCGCGATATTTTGCAGCAGGTCCTCGAGGCCCGGAGAGCGATCGCCTCCCTTCAGGCGCTGCCCGAGCTTGTCCAGCAACGCGTGCCGGTCGATGTTGCCGAACTCTTCATCAGGAGCGTGTCCCGCGGCTTGCCGCATGGCATGTTGATCCGCAATCCACTGGGTTCCCAATGCCGTCGCCTGCGTCAGCGTTTCCCCATGTCCAACTTGGTCAATCATCTCATGGCACGCATCGAGGACCAGATTCAGCGCCTCGCGCTTGTCCGTAATAAACGGCTCCTGATCAAACGTCGTTGTATCCGCGTCTGTCAGATCCGCCTCATACAGCCGCAAATGCCGCCGCAACGTCGCTTGCACCGGGTTGTACAGCGCCCAGTACAGATCATCCACCGTGACCCGGTCGCAGTCGGGCTGCGCCTCTTCGCTCGCCTCCGGAAGCTGGCTCTGGCGCCGCGCGATCGATCGCTTCGCTTGCGCCTGATCCTTTGCCGATAGCTGCCCAGCTGCCGCCAACTCAGCCACCGCTACCTCCCATACATCCCGGTCCAGCTGCGTCATCCAGGGACCAGCCTCTTCCGTAAAATAGCGCCCGCTGGTCGCCTTGAGCGGCATCATCGTCAGCGGAAACCTCTCGCCGGTCATCTCCCCCAAGTAGTCCAGCACGGCCTGCAAGGCGGACCCCGGATGGTGCACCTGATCCTTCTGTAAATCACGACACACGTAGCTGAGCGACAGTCGCTGGCGCGCGGAGACCAGCGTCTCGAGAAACCAGTACTGCTGTTGCTCCAGGCGCGAAAGATCCCCCAACCGGCGACGCACCGCCCGCAGGTCCAGCGTCGTCTGGGTATCGCGCGTCGGAAACGATCCCTCCTGCAAGCCCAGGACGTAGATGTGTCGAAATGGCAGGCAGTGCAGCGCCCGGATGGGCCCAATCGTAACCCCCGACGCCAACGCCCGACCATGAGAGCCGCTGCCAGCTCGCAGCAGTGGCTCCAGCCGCGCCGTCACATCCTCAATCGTAAGCCGCGACTGCGCCCTGCCCAGGTGTCCGCAGCACACATCGTACTCGCGAAGTGTTTCCAGCCCCCGCCGAACCCGACGTCGCATCCGCGCATCAGCGTAGCTCTGGCTGTCGTCCAAAAACGTGTCTGCCAGTGCACTCAACGCCGCTGCCCATTGGCCCCCGGTTTGCGAACTCCGCACCCCCTCAAGCCTCGCAAACAGCGCCTCGAGAATCGCCCCGAACTGGCCCACGCGCTCCTCGTCCAACGACGCCAGATCTGCGTACGGCGGCAGCGGAAGTTGCGAAGTCCGCAACGCCAACTCGTCGTACTCCTCCCCCAGCGCTGCCATGTCGGTCTCGTAGATGTGCCCCAGCCGCAGCCGGCGAAAGGCCTGCATCCAGGTGAACCGCACCGACCCGGACGGCTGCTCCCGGAACCCATGATAGACCGCCAGCTTCTCGATCCAGACCACCCATTGGTCCACCTCATCTCGCGTCAGCCGCATGCTGCTCAGAAAGCAATTGTTGCGCAGCAGGCTCACCACCTCGGGTCGCGTCAGGCGCCCTTCCGCCAGCGTCAGCAACGCCCGCACGCCGTCCGCGTAGGCACAATAGCTGCTGCGCCCCGTTTCCACCGCGCAGTACGGCAACTGCGCTTCGGTCCGGTCAAAAAGCTGGCGAACCACCGGCCAGTACTGATCTATATTCGGCACCAGCACCGCGATATCCGTAAGCTCCAGACTAGTGTCCTGCCCCAACGCCAGCAGAATCGCCTGTTGCACGCACTCCACCTCACGATGAATCCCCTGACAGGCGGACACAGTGATCGAGTCGTCGCGGCTCGTGTGCCCATCAGGCGCTGCGCGTGTCAAAAT
>DMTJ01000601.1:2673-10136 GCA_003477185.1 Lentisphaeria bacterium | reverse complement strand
ACCGCTGATTCGTAGCCAGGATCGCCATACTGGTGCGCCAGATATTTATTCGCTCACCCGCAACTTCCGGAGTGTGCACAGCATTGTGAGCCTGGCGAACGCGTTGCTGACAATCCAGCGGGAGCGGACCGGTCGCAGCGATGACGACGGCTTACAGTCGACGACGCTACACGGCCCGACGCCGGTGATTGTGCATGGCACGGAGGAGGAGGTCGCGGCAAAGATCAATGACTTTGGCCCGCGCTGCGCAGTAGTGGTGCTGGAATCAGAAGCGCGCGACCGGTTGGCGAAACTTCTGGGCAGCGAACGTGTATTCGATGTGCAAAGTTGTAAGGGGCTGGAGTTTGATGCCTGCGTGTTGTGGAACCCGCTTGGTGGGGACCGTGAGGTTTGGGAGAGATTGCTGGTGTCTGATGAGCCCATGCGTGAGGACCCGGTCGCCCGGCGTGCCATTCATCACACGTATGTGGCAGTTACGCGAGCACGGCGCTATTTGGGAATCTTTGAGAGCACGGCAGAAGCGAGGGCGCTGTGGGAGACGGCGCCGTTTCGTGGTCAGTTGGAGTCTGATAATGCGGCCGCGCTGTCGAAGTTTATGGTCTTTGCCGCATCGCCTGAGGAGTGGGAGAGCGAGGGGGACTACTTCCTGGCTCGGCAGCGTTTCCGCCAGGCTGCGGAGTGCTTTCGGCGGGCCGGAAAGCCGGTCCGTGAACGCGAGTCGCTGGCGGGGCATTACGCCTCGGTTCATGCCTTTGGCAAAGCTGCGGAGCTGTATCTGGAGTTGTCGATGGCGCTCGAGGCTGCCGAGTGCTATGCAGAGGCTGGCAAGCATCTGCAGGCGGCGGAGCTGTTTGCAAACTCCGCAGAATGGGGGCGCGCAGCGCAAGCGTTTGAGCGGCATAGTCGGATGAAAGAGGCGGCGGATTGCTACACGAAGGCGGGACAGGCTGAGGAGTCGACGCGTTGCCGACTGGCATACTTCGAGTCGCGGAAGATGTGGAAGCAGGCGGCAAAGCTCTGTCGGAAGTTGGACCGGATCGAGCAGGCAATCGGCCTTTATCGGCGTGCTGGGATGCGGCGTGAGGCGGACGATCTCAGGCTCTCTCACGGCACCGAGAGTGCTAAGCCGGAGGAGCTGGCCAAGGTGCTGGAGCGTCGTGGAGAGTTACTGCCGGCGGCGGAGTACTACGAGCGTGCGGGGGAGATCGTGCAGGCCGCGCGGTGTCGGGCGGAAGTGGCGACCGGCAAGGGGGATTGGGAGGCAGCCGAGAAGATTTGGGCGGGCGCGGGGCAGGACGATCGCGCGAAACTTTGTCGGGCGCAGGGCTGTCGCAGCAGGCAGGAGTACTACCAGGCGGCCTGTGTGTTCCATGAGCTTCGCCGGACAAAGGAGTCGCAGGAATGCTTGGCGGTGGCGACCTGCAAGCGTGGCGTGGCCATGCGGGAGGGGATGGCGCTTCGCGCCAAGGGCGAGTTTCTGAAGGCTGCGTGGGCGCTGGAGGATGCGGAGTTATACGAGATTGCATGCAACTGCCTAGTCCGGACCTCGCAGTCAGGTGATACACCGGAGGTGAACGAGTTCGTGATTCGGGAAGGGATGCGAGCAGGGAGGGATGAACTCTTAAAGTTGGTCAGCAATGAGTCGGAGTCGCGCACCAAGCTGTTGGCCGCCGCATTTTGCGAAGAGCGCGAGCGGATGCGGGACGCGGCGAAGTTTCATTGTTGGGCAAAGCAATTTGAGGCCGCGGAGCGGTGCCAGCTCGAGATAGGGCCAGAGAAGGAAGTGGCGCGGATTCGCGCGCTGGCCGCGGAGGATGGCCAAAATTGGGAGCTGGCCGCAGAACACTGGCTGGAAGCGAAGCGGATGAATAAGCACCACACCTGTGCGGCGCGGCATTTGGAGGCGCGTGGCGCGTATCTGGAGGCTGCTGAGCACTACGATGCCATGGGCCAGAACCGTAAGGCGCAGGCGTGTCGTGAGCACGCACAGACGACATCGTTTTGACACAGGCGATCGCCTTGCTATGCTTGAGGCCTGCATCACCAACTGGACAGGACCTCGCAATGAACGTTTTCAAATCAATTCTTCTCGGATCGCTCGCTCTCTGGCTGACTAGCTGCGGCAGCGGCGACGGCTTAAAGCAGACCCACGTCACGATCGGAACCGGCGGCCTTACCGGTGTGTATTATCAGGTCGGCAGCCGTGTCTCTGAGCTGGTAAACAAGAAGGAGGCCCTGTACGGGCTGAAGTGCACCTCATCGTCTACAGGAGGCTCGGTGGCAAATATTAATCAGCTGCTCAGCGGCGATATAGACTTCGGAATGGTGCAGTCTGATATCCAGTACCAGGCCTGCGAAGGGAAGGGGGCCTGGGAGGAAAAGGGGAGACAGGAGTTGCTTTGCGCGGTGTTCTCAGTGCATCCGGAGTTGGTGACGCTGGTGGCCGCAGATTCTGCGAACATCGCAACCCTGGCAGATCTGAAGGGAAAACGTGTGAACATTGGCAATCCTGGCTCGGGACAACGACTGAACGCGATGGATGCTCTAAAGGTGGCCGGTTTGGATGTTGAGGCGGACATTCAGGCGAGCAATGAAAAGGCCGCGGATGCGCCCGGGATGTTAAAGGATGATCGCATCGACGCGTTCTTTTATACGGTTGGGCACCCGAATGGGGCACTCAAGGAGGCAACGGCGGGTAAGCGGACGGTGCATTTTGTGCCGATCACTGAGACGGCAGATTTGGTAGCGGCCAATCCGTACTACGTGACCGACAAGATTCCAGCAAAACTTTATCCGAATGCCACAAACCAGGCAGATACGCCTACATTCGGTGTGAAGGCCACGATGATGTCTTCCACGAATGTACCGGATGATATCGTGTACGCAATCACGAAGGAAGTGTTCGACAATCTCGATAAGTTTCGGGCGATGCATCCAGCATTCGAGCTCCTGACCAAAGAGAGCATGCTCAAGGGATTGTCCGCGCCTTTGCATCCGGGCGCGATTCGCTACTACAAGGAAGCTGGGCTGCTTTCAGCCGAGGGGGAGTAGCCGGGCGTTTCGCCTGCTTTAAGCGCGAGCTGGCCGCAAGCGGCGTCGATATCACGGCCGAGGTTACGGCGAATGGTGACGGAGAGCCCCGCTGCTTCCAGCTGGTCTCGAAAGGCCCGGGCACGCTCGCGGGCGCTGGCTTGGTGGTCGCTATCCGTGGGATTGTAGACTATGAGATTGGTGTGGAGCAGGGCAGGGCGGTCGACTGAACGCACGTAGCGGACGAGCTCTTCCGCGTGCTCGGCGCTGTCATTCTCGCCGCTGAGCAGGATGTACTCAAGGAAAATCTTGCGATTGGTCTCATCTGCGTGGTATTGCAGGGCTTCGCGAAGTGCGGCTAGTGGCTGCGATTTATTGACGGGCATCAGGCGTTCGCGCAGGGTGTCGTTTGCTGCGTGTAGCGAGAGGGCAAGATTGACCTGCGGAAACTGATCGGTGAACTCCTTCATGGGCTTGACGAGGCCGACGGTAGAGACTGAGAGGTGGCGAGCCCCGATGCCGAATGTGTCGGGATTCATGAGCTCGGTCAGGCTGGCGAAGACTTCGCGGCGGTTCTGCATAGGCTCACCCATGCCCATGTAAACGACGTTGGAAAGCCTAGCGTCCAGGCGCTGTTGGCAAATGTATTGCCGCCAGAATAGGACCTGGTCTGAGATTTCTTCTGCGGTCAGGTTGCGGGAGAGGCCAAGCTTGCCAGTGGCACAGAAGGTGCAGGCGAGGCCGCAACCGACCTGACTGCTGATGCAGCAGGACCAAAGACCAGGCTTGGGATTGAGCAGGACAGTTTCGATGCGGTTGCCGTCGGGTAGAAGCAGGAGGGCCTTGTAAGCCCGCCCGTCCGAGGCTTTGAACACGGCCTCAGTGTCAAAGGACAGAACGCGCTGCTCCGCAGCAAGGGTCTGGCGCATCGGCAGGCTGAGCGTGGACACGTCCTGAAATTTGGTCACTTGCTGCTCGAAGAAGGCTTTGCGCAGCTGTGCGCCGCGAAACTTCGGCAGCTTGTAGGTCTCGACGAGTTTGGCGATGGTCGTGCTATTCAAAGCTGGCCATCACTTGGTCGAGGCGTTCGACTTCTTCTGCTTGGGCCTGCCAATCAGCCAGGTTCCGGTCCAGCCTGGCACGTGCTTCGCGGTGGGTGGCTTCTAATTTGGCCCACAGCTCGTAATCCTCGTAGGCCCCTTCACTGGCCAACTCTGTTTCCTGTTCTGCGCAGCTGATCTCGAGCTCAGCGACTGCCTTCTCAAGGCGATCTAGCTTGCGCTTGGCGGACTTGAGGGCTTTCGCAGTCTCATAGCGGCGGGCCCCCTCAGAAGGCTTAGCAGGGGCTTTCTTGGCCTTTGGGGCTGGAGCGCTTGCGATCTCTGCGTCTTCGGCGAGCAGGTCACGGCGCTTCCAGAGGTAGTACTCATAGCCGCCAGGGTAGAGCGTGGGCACGCCCTGCTCGATGTGCACGACTCGAGTGGCCATGCGCATCAGAAAGGTGGGATCATGTGAGATGAAGACGATGGTACCTGGGAAGTCGCTGAGGGCATCGGTGATGACGTCTACGGCTCGCGGGTCGAGATGGTTGGTGGGTTCGTCCAGCAGCAGCGTGTTGGTGGGCCGGATCAGCATTCGCGCGAGGGCGACACGGGCCTTCTCACCGCCGCTGAGGACGGAGATGCGCTTGAACTGGTCCTCGCCGGAGAACAAAAAGGCACCGGCTACGTTTCGCAGATATTGGGTGTCTGCAGTCTCCGCAAGTTCGGCAACTTCGTGTAGCGAGTCGATGATGTTGTGATCGAGATTGAGCGCCTCGCTCTGGTGCTGGGCAAAGTAGTGCAAGGTTGCGTTGTGGCCGACGGTCCGGGTGCCTTTCTCGAAATCGAGCACGCCCGCGAGGATTTTGAGCAGGGTGGTCTTGCCAGCACCGTTCTCGCCGACGAGCGCGACACGCTCGCCGCGTTCGATCTCGAGATTAAAGTCGCGGTAGACGATGTTTTCTTCGTAGCGCTTGGCGATGTGATCAAGCTTGAGTACGGAATGTCCGCTTGCGGGCGGCTTAGGAAAGGTGAACTGAAAGCCGCGGGTCTTGCGTTCGAGCTCGATCGTCTTGACCTTGTCCAGCTCTTTGATGCGGGACTGGACCTGACTGGCCTTGGATGCCTTGGAGCGAAAGCGATCGACAAAACGCTCGAGCTTGTCGACCTTGCGCTGCTGGGACTTGGCGGCCGATTCCAGCTGAGCTTGGCGGGCCTCGCGCTGTCTGATAAACCGGGAATAGTTTCCTGTGTAGGGCCGCAGGGTGGTCTGGTAGACTTCCCAGATGTGGGTGACGGTGCGGTCCAGAAACTCGGTGTCATGGCTGACCATTAGGACGGCTGTCGAGGTATCTCGCAGAAACTGCTCAAGCCAGCGGCAGCTAGCCCTGTCGAGATGGTTGGTGGGCTCGTCCATGAGCAGGATGTCGGGCTCGGCAATCAACAAGTGCGCGAGGGCCACGCGCATACGGAAGCCGCCGGAGAAGCTATCTGGCGGCTGCTTGTATTCGTCGGAGGCGAAGCCGAGGCCGGAAAGCAGGCGCTCGGCCACGTACTCCGGATACTCACCGCGATGTACGGATTCGCTAATGGTGGCGCCGGGAAGTTCTGCGAGATCCTGGGGCAGGTAGCCGATCTTACAGCCCTTCTTGAGGCGGATATCGCCGCCTTCCCAGTCCTCCTCGCCAGCGACCATGCGCAGCAAGGTGGTTTTTCCGCAGCCGTTGGGGCCGACAAGGCCGATGCGGACATTCGGGGACATAAAGGCAGCAGCTTTTTCGAAGACGACGCGCGGGCCGTAGCGTTTGTGAAGATTGGCAATCTCAAGCATAGGGTCAATCACAGTGTCGGAGGGCAAGGGCAGCGCGCACTATGGCGGGGTGCGCGTGAGACGAAAGAACAAAGGAATTGCGGAATCAGTTTGCAAGGATCAGACTCGCGACTAAATTCTGGGGCTCTCGCTGTAGCGAGTTCAATCCAGCCGGTTTGAACAAGCCCGAGTGGTGGGGTTCCCGAGTGGTCAAAGGGGGCAGACTGTAAATCTGCTGCGTAAGCTTCGAAGGTTCGAATCCTTCCCCCACCACCATTCCCTCAGCGCGCCGCCGCCAAGGCTTGGACCTAAGGTCATCATTAGCGAGAGAATACGATGAAGCCCTGGCAAAATTTTCCCCAGAGCCAGTTGTTGTTCGCCGGGATTTGTCTGTTACTGGGTGGTTGCCAAACCACGAAGTTTAGCCTGGCTCAAAAGCGGTTGCAGACGGCCCAGATTGTGTATGGCGAGGCCGTGGTGCGACAACTACTTCCCCACGCACTCCGGACGGCGGATGTGTTGTATGAGGCCCCAACCGAAGGGCAGCGCATGGCGGTGCTGGATGGCTACGCTAGGGGCTATCGCGACGCACTAGAGGCATCACAGGTGGCGAGTAGGAGTGATGCGCCCGGATATCGGGAAGGGGCGGAGAGAGCCCGCGACGATGACCTTGAATTGACCCTTGCTGATTTCGGTTATCAACATCTGCGGGTGACTGGCGTCGCGCATTGGAACGCTGGAGTGCCTGTGTTTATTGAAATGCGCGAGGATGCGCCCTGGACGCTGAGGCTGCGACCGGGCTGCGGGGCCGAATTGGGGCACTACCGGCGGGGTGCTGTGCAGATGCAGTGCACGCTGGAGGGCTTTCTGGGGCCGGAGCCCTTGGGCAAGGCCCTGAAGTGGCAGCAGGAGGCGCGGCGCTTCGTGGGGCTACGGGTGGTGTACGCATCGCCGACGCGTCCGGCTAGCTGGTAACTGGGAATGCTGGAGCTGCCGATCGGGAGTTTTTCAGGCTGAGACAGGCGAATTGGGAAGTTGACGGCTGCCAGGAGCGTTTGCACAAGGTGTGCCATGCCGTGTAGCTTGGGCTTGTCGCGCATGGGGGCGAGCGAGGGCGCGGGGGCTGGCGGTAGTTCGAGCTCGACTGGGGTGACTCCCCCGCCCAGTCGGCGCCTTTGATGTCCTTGGGGCTAAGGTAGATGACGGGGTACTGCGCAAAATGCGAAATGCCTCATGGCATCGGCATCGTCGGTCGTCGCAAGGCCGTCAAAGAGAGCGCCCGGTTTCTCCTTCATAGCCTCGAAGAGTTAGCGCGTCATTGTCATGTTCAAGGTTCTGCCGAAACGGCGCGGTCTGGCCAGTAAGGTGACATCGCTGCTGTCGAGAACGGCCCGGATCAGCGGGGACTTATCTGCGAAGTAGCCACCCGCGTTGCGCAGCTTTTTGAAATCGTCGGTGGCAGTCCGGAACGCGGGCATGTGAAATCCTGAGTGGTGATTGCGTCGTGCGCCATATTATTCATCGGCGGGCGGTCGAACAACATCCGCGCTATAGCCGGGTGACGGTCCGGCGCTTGCGGGTAT
>DMTJ01000601.1:0-2659 GCA_003477185.1 Lentisphaeria bacterium | reverse complement strand
GGTGCTCTGCATCCGAAACTGAGCCTGCCCTGTCTGATACGATCATGAAATTTGCCCTTTTTACCGTAAGCTGCCCCAGCCTCCTTCCGTCCGAAGTGATCGCAGACGTGTCTGGTTACGGCTATGATGGGCTCGAATGGCGCGTGACTCGCGATCGGGATGACGGATCTGCACCGTCCTTTTGGAAGGGGAACCGGGCTACTTTGCAGGATGATTGGGCGGACGAGAAGTATGCGGAGATCGCAGCGGGTACACGCGCGGCCGGGCTGGAGATGCCTTCGCTTGGGACGTATGTGCAGGTGGCGAACGAAGAGGCTGTTGAGCGGGCACTTCATATCGCCAGCATCATGGGGGTGGCACAGCTGCGAGTGTGTGGGATGGGAGGCCTGGGGACGGTGCCGGAAGCGAGGGCGACGATTCAAGCGAGATTAGGCCGCGCAATCCGTCAGGCACGGCCATACGGTGTGAGGCTGCTGGTAGAGATACATCACAACACGCTAATCGCCTCAGCAAGCGCGGCACGGGCAATGGTGGAGCCATTTGCGCCAGAGGATGTCGGCGTCATCCACGACTGTGGAAACATGGTCTTCGAGGGGTTTGAGGAGTACGATCGTGGCCTCGGGATTCTGGGGCCGTATCTGGCGCATGTACACGCCAAGAGTGCGGCTCCCAGTCGCACTATTCAGGAGGGCGAGCAGCTCTTTTCGTGGCAAGTGGATGCAGCTCCGCTGCGCCAGGGACAGGTGGATTTTAGCGACCTTTTTAGGGCATTGCGGGGGATTGGCTATGATGGCTGGGTGACGGTCGAAGATTTTTCGACGAGTGCGTCAGAAGCAGCTCGGCTTGAGGACAATATCCGCTTTCTTCGGGCAGTGTCTGTGGCCGTTGCGGAGTCTGCAACGGCGGAGGCCGATGAGGCAGTGCAGGTCAGCGCGACAGACGTGGAGGCCCCCATACGTTGCGGCGTGGTGGGGCTGGGGCGAATGGGCTGGAGCCATCATGTTGCTGCGATTCGGGAGCATGCAGGGTTGGCGCTAGCGGCAGTCTATGACATGCTTCCGGAGCGGCGCGAGGAGGCCTGCCAGGCAGTGCCGGAGTGCCGCAATTACGAGGACTACCCGAGTATGCTTGCCGACCCAAATGTCGAGCTGGTGTTCGTGTGTACACCGTCGCATCGACACGAGGCGATGACGATTGCCGCTCTGGCTGCGGGAAAGCATGTGCTATGTGAGGAGCCAGCGGCGTTGGCAGCATCTGGGGTCAAAGCCATGATTGCCGCTCGCAAGTCGGGGCAGGTGCTGACTTTTCATCATAACGACCGGCTGGATCCGGAGTTTCTGTGCGTGCGTGAGTTGGTGGATTCTGGCTTGGTCGGCGATGTGTTTCGGATTCGTCGTCGGGCAGGTGATTTCAACCGCCGCAATGATTGGCAGACGTTGGATAAGTACGGCGGCGGAGTGACCGGAAACTGGGGTCTGCATCCGGTGGATCAGGGGCTGGAGTTTCTGAGTGCGCCAGTGGATTTTGTCTGGGGGCAGATCTCTCAGATTGTGAACCCGGGGAATGTCGAGGATGACATCAAGGCGATGGCTCGCTGCACAGACGGTAAGTTGTTGGATATCGTCATGAGTTCTGCCGATGCGTCGGTACAGCCGTCGTGGGTGGTGCTGGGCACACGCGGGACCATCTGGGTCCAGGGCAAGGAACTGCACGCGCGCTATTTTTCCGCGGATCAGTGTCAGGAGATCTCTGCGATCGATCAGCCGTGGGCGACCGACCGTCGCGAAGGGGTGACTGGCTTCGATGGCTCTGGGCTACCGTGGCAGACGCTGCTGCGCCCGGTGAAGCCGCAGAAGCAGTACGACAGCTTCTACGACAATCTTTACAAGGCTATCCGGCACGACGAGCCGCTGATTGTCACTCCGGAGAGCACGCTACGGTGTTACCAAGTGCTGGATGCGATCAAGACCGGCCAGCCAACCCACATCACCGAGTAGGAGGCATCAAAATGGGCTTGTTTCAAGGCATGTTGGGGAACTTGCAGGAGGTCACGGGCGACGAACTGGCCCAGAAGTACGCGGCGTACCTGATCGCAGGAGAATCGATTCAGACGGGGTTCAAGCTGGTGCGCGATACGCTGGTGATCACTGATCTCCGGATCATCAGTTTTGATAAGGAGGGGGCGACAGGGAAGAAGTGGCGGGTGAGATCGATTCACCTAGACTCAATCTGTGAAGTCAGCTGCGAGACCGCAGGCTTCGGCCTTGATGATTGTGAGCTCACGATCTCGTATATCAAATCGCCGTATCGGCGTTCGAACGAGATCATGGTGGTCTCGAAGACGTACGAGTTTCCGAAGAAGTTTAACGTGGCGCGGCTTTATGTGCAGTTCGAGGCGATCGCGCAGGAGAATCTGCGGCGGTTGAACGAGTAACGGGCGCGCTGTCGGGGGAAGCGAGGCACCTGCTGAGCTCGGTTAGTTGCCGATCGTGATCTCGGTCGGCTGGTTGGCCTTAAGCTGGAGGGTGCGGACCTCGCGGTTGAGAAAGCCGGGGAGGTGAAGGGCTACGGTCTGATCCTGTCGCAGAGACAAAAGCTGGACCTGAAGGCTGGCGGCGGAAGCATTCCAGCGCATGGAGAGGGTCACACCACCACGACA
>DMTJ01000226.1 GCA_003477185.1 Lentisphaeria bacterium | reverse complement strand
CCACCTCTGGGTTTGCCTCACAAATGGCGGCCACCGTTGCGCCGTCTGCACCCAGCCAGCAGCGGTGGTGCATGCGGCCCATGAACCCAAATCCGACAATTCCGATTCGCAGCATGATTATAGCTCCCGCACGTAGACGTTGCGGAACCAGAGCGTGTTGCCGTGGTTTTGCAGTTCGATCTGGCCCGTAGGAAAGATCGGTTGTTTGCGGTTCCAGTAGTTTTCCAAAGTGACGTTGTCTGTGACCAGCTGGTCATTCAGGTGCACGGTGACCTTCTCCCCCACCATACGGATACGGAAGCGGTTCCATTGACCGACCGGCAGATCGGCACAGACCAGCGGTTTGCGGGGATTCTTCTTGTTGTTATAGAGGCCGCCGGAGCCCACCGGCCACCGTTCCGGGTCCCAGATCTGAATCTGTGGTGAGCCGCGCAGGTAGATGCCGCTGTCGCCCTTGGTCTTGATCTTCCAGTCGACGTGCAGCTCGACGTCCGCGTAGTCTTTGGCGGTGCAGAGCGAGTCGCCCTTGCCGTCGAAGACCAGGGCGCCGTCCACGACCTGCCAGTGTTGGCGCATGCGCTCATCGGCCTTTTTCTGTTCTGCAGCCAACTGGTCCGGTGTCATGGCGGCGCGCTTGATCGGATTCGCCACTAGCCCTTTCCAGCCGCTCAGATCCTGACCATTGAACAAGGGAGTGAAGCCGCGTGGCGGGATGTTGTGCAGCTCCTTGATGCGGATGTTGCGGGCGTAGATCTGGTCTCCGTGCCCAAGAAAGCCAATGTGCCCGCGTTCCGAGCGCTTGTGTTCGGCGACATCGGCATCGACAATGACCGTGCCATTCAAGGTCACTGTGATGCGATCTCCGCGAGCGATCACTTCCTGCTGGTTCCATTCGCCCACCGGTTTGAGGTGACCGCGTTTGGCTGGTACCAGGGAGTAGATCGAGCCGTGGTATTGATATGGCTTGAGCTTGGCGTACTTCTGGTGGGTGTTGTCCAAAATCTGCAGTTCGTACCCGTTTCTGGCGGGATTGCCGGTCAAAGGTGCGCGAATCGCCAGGCCGTTGTTGGCGCCGGGGGTGAGTTTGAACTCGAAGCGGAGGATGAAGTTGTCGTACTGACCGGCGGTCGACAGCCGCTTGCCTTTGCCTTTGATGCAGGAGATTGTCCCGTTCTCAACGCCATAGCCCGTGGTGTCCCCGACCCAGCCGGTCAGGTCCTTGCCGTTGAACAGCGAGACAAAGCCTTCGCTGTCTGGCTTGGCGTCCAGTGTTGCGGACTCCGCAACTTTCTCGGGGCCAGCGCCGGGCGCATAGACCTCCAGTTCGAGCAGATGAACGGATGGATTCGCGCTATTTCGAATGACCTGAACGCGGACATACCGGGCCGAACGCGGCCTGAATCCGTGAGGTGCGCCAGCGGCAGTCGTCGGTGTGGTTGTCTTGCTCATATCGGCCACCTGTGTCCAGGCCTTGCCATCTTCCGAGACCGAGACCGTGTATTGGTAGTAGCGACGGCCGTCATAGTAGAAGTAGCAGCGCACCAGGTCGATGGTCTGCACTGTCCCCAGATCCACCTGCCACCAGGAGGGCGAGCCTGCGCCCCACCAGCCGCCGGCCTTGATGTCGCGATTGCCATCCACCGCACGCTCCGGGGCATTGCCCCTTTCATGACCGATCGATGTGGTCACCGGCTTCCCCTTGGCCAAGTTGGCACTAGCCGGAAACTGAGCGATGAGAGCCGTAGCCTTTGTGCGCCACGCGCCCTCGGGCAGGATCTCGATGGCTTTGGCGATGAGCTCGCGGCTTTCCTTGTCCAGCCAGGCCGGGGCCGCCTTGCCGCCAGCTGCGATCTTGGCGACGGCCAGGGCCGCCTCAGATTTCAGCGCTGGATCGCCGAGGAAGGCTCCGGCTGCGTGGAGTGCGCGCCGGGACTGCCGTCCTCCCAACCCCGCCAAGACCAGCTTTTTTTCGTCCGCGCGTGGTGCAGCCATCAATGCCTGTTGATAGAGCCCAATCCGTTCGGTGTCGGGCATCTTTGTCTGTCGCCCGATCAGTTCCACGGCACCGCGCACGGCCAGGATGCGGTGGGTTTCCACGTCCGCGTTTGCGGCAATCTTCAGCAACGGTGCGATGGCGGGGGCATGGGGCCATTTGGCCAATGCCCGAACCCCGGCATCGCGAACCGGCGCTTCCCCAGTCGCAGTGGCCTGCTGGATCAGCCCCAATGCCTTGCTGCTTCCCAGGTTCGGTAGCACCTTCAGAATCTTAGCTTTGGTCTCGGTACTGGCGCTGGCGTAGGCCTGCGCGAATGGCGCGAATGCGGCTTCAGATTCTATGCGCTGCGCAATCTGTACGGCGGCATCCGCTGCGGCACGCCGGGCGGTGCTCTTTGGGGAGTTCGCAAGTATGTCGATCAGCGCCGGCAGTTGTTTGTCGGTGCCGATGCGGGCCAAGGCTGCACAGGCAGCCTTGTGTAGCGCCTTGTCCGGCGATTGAGCCAGCGGCAGGAGTGCGGCGGGTGATTGCGGAGCTCGCAATCGCGCCAAGACCTCCAGCATTGCTGCGGAGCGCTGGGGGCGTGTTGCGGTCAGTTCTGCGGAGATCGCAGCGCCGATCTCGTCGCTCGACATGGTCTTAAGCCCCTCGGCGACGGCCGCTGTATCGGCCTGATTGCTGGCTATGTGCTGCAGCAGCGCCTGTGCCGCAGGGAGGCTGTTCAGCATGCTGATTGCGGAGATCGCAGCATGGCGAACCGATTCATCGGTGTCCTTGAGCGCTTCACTAAGTCCCGGCAACGCAGTGGCATTGTGCTGTTTGCCGATGGCGGACAGCAGTGCGGCTCGCTCTGACGGGGAGCCAGTTTGAGCTTCCTGCAACAGCCGAGTTGTCGGTGCAGCGACCAGCAAGTCTGCCGCCGCAGCCACGATCTGGGGCTGGTCGCTGTGAATGGCCTTGAGTAGGTCGCCGATTGCTTTGTCACCCACGGCTTCAACTAGAGTGTGAAGTGCGGCAGCCTGAGAGGCGGGCTCGGCCATCAAACCAGCAGTTTTCGAAAGCAGCTTACGGGCAACTCGTGCGGCGACCGCCGGGCGCTCGAGCTCGAGCTGACGCTGAGTGTACCGCAGGCAGCTGGCTAGGACCAGTGACTGCTGATAGCGATCGCCAGTGGTCAGCTGCTCCAGGAGGACGGACTCAGCTTGTGGAGCGCCAATCTCTCCGAGTGCGCCAATTGCCATGCGACGAATCGCCAGGTCCTGGCTGTTTGCGACGTATGCGAGAATTGCCTCTGTTGCCTGCTCGCAATGCAGTTGGCCGGCCGCACGCAGTAGGGTTGCCGCTGTTTCTGGGCTGGCGGTCGCCAGTGCGGCAGTCACTGAATCACGCGCCGCATCGCCGCCGATGTTCAGGACCGTGAATGCAGCTGCCTCGCAGAGCGCAGGTTCGTTCAGTTCATCGCGGAGTGCCCGGGCCGATTCGTCGCCGCCGCACCATCGGAGCTGGCGCAGGAAGAAGGCCCGGACCTCGCGATCCTTCGCACCTTTCCAAGCCGTCAAGAGGGCTTTTTCTAAGACGACGCGGTCGGTCTCGCCACCAGGCCGGGAAACGTGAAAGGCGAGTCCGCTGAGCAGAAAGCGCGCCTTGCTGTCGTCGCCGGTGCCGGGGGGCACAATCATCGCACAAACCTCGGCAAGGGCTTCGGGGCCTGTTGTAAGAACCTGTGCGTAGATTTCGTTGGCCGTGCCTTGATTGGGCGCGGGCATCTTGTCTACCAACTGAGGCACGGCGGGGGCAGCCATCAGCTGCAGGGAGAGGAAGATTGATAGGACCAGGATTGGACGATGTCTCATTTGGCTACTTGTCTCGGTATTTGGTAGTTTGGGCTTCCCAGCCCGACTATCTTGGCGGAATGTGAGTCGGGCAAGGAAGCCCAACCTACGTCGTTTTATACCTGCCATGGGGCACGCATAGGCTGGTCTACGAGCCGCATAGCCTCGGGATCATCGATGATTACTTGGTTCACCGGATCAAAGCGAATGCGCCGACCCAGCCGAATTGCGATCTTGGCCAGGTTGATCAGGGTACATGAGCGATGCCCATTGACTTCGTTCAGGGCGAACTTGCTGCGGGTGCGGACGCACTCGCCGAAATCCGTGGCCTGGGGCGTAGGATCTGGCAGACTCTTGAGTTTGTGGCGCAAGTCGGGGATTGTGGAACGGAAGCCTTTGAAGACCTTGCCGCGGGGGCCTTCCAACAATGCCGCTTCGCGATCCTGGTTGGCGCCATCGAGGATCAGCTCGCAGCCATCGGCATAGCGCATGGTGACTCGCTTCCAGGTGCCCACCGCATCCGGGTGTTGCAGCGGCGCATCGGCTTCGATCTCTACGGGGCTGTCGCCGTCTTTGCCCATAACATATTGAATGGGATCGAGGAAGTGCTGGCCCATATCGCCAAGGCCCCCACCGTCGTAGTCCCAATAGCCGCGAAACCGACCATGAACCCGGTCCGCATTGTAGGGCTTGTAGGGGGCGGGGCCAAGCCACATGTCATAGTCGAGGTGAGCCGGCACCGGCTGTGGGGCTAGATTCGGTTTCCCACACCAGTTGTGCTTCCAGTCGAAGCCCGTAACGCCACTCACGGTCACGCGCAATGGCCAGCCCAGTATCCCGCTTTCGACCACCTTACGAAGATCCCGCGCCAGGACACCAGAGCCGTAGAAATTTGCTTGAAAGCGAAACCAAGTATTGATGCGAAACACGCGGTGATAGCGCTCCATGGCTTCGACCACCTTCTTGCCTTCGCCGATCGTACGGGTCATCGGTTTTTCGCACCAGACATCTTTGCCAGCCTGGGCTGCGAGGATTGCCATGGGGCCATGCCAATGTGGCGGCGTACACAGGTGCACCACGTCGATATCCGGTCGGGCCAGCACCTCGCGAAAGTCGCGGTAGCCCTTGGCTTCCTTCTCGCGGCCCTTCATGCGCGTGGCCAATCGCGTGGCATCGACATCGCAGAATGCGATTAGCCGTGCGTAATCCATGGGCAGGTGAACCCTGGAGATGCTGCCGCAGCCAATGATTGCCCGAGTCAGTTGTTCGCTCGGGGGAAGAAAGCCTGGCCCACCTAGCACATGCCGGGGCACGATCGAGAAGGCCACACCGGCGGCCAATGACTCCTTGAGAAAACTCCGGCGCGATCGAACTGCTGCTGATTTCTTCATCGTACTCAGGACTCCGATTTTGGGGCGTAGCGCTTGCGGTAGGCAAGCGGCGTCATCCCCATGTGTTTAGAAAATTGTCTCGTAAAGCAACTGTGATCATAGAAGCCGACGGTCTCCGCGACCTCAGCCAACGGCACGACGGTCCGCAGCAACTCAAGGCAGGCGTAGTGAACGCGAACCAGAACCACAAACGTCTGCGGTGTCAGGCCCAGAACTCGTTTGAACTGCTCGGCAAGTCGCCGCGTTGGCATTTGGCATAGCTCGGCCAAGGACGCTACCGGCATTGCGGTCTGGTAGTTCTGCTTGATATGATCGACTGCCTCTGCGATCTCTAGGTATTCCCGCATCGACTGACGACGGTACTCGAAGCAAGCGGAGGCCCCCGCCATGCCGATGATCAAGCCTTGTCGGTCGCGCAGCGCGATCTTGTTGGTGACGTAGAGGTCGAGTGTGCCATCGCGGTCGGGCGCGAGTTCCATCATCTCGAAGATCGGCTCTCCCGATTCCATCACCTGAAGGTCGTCAACCACATATTTTTCCGCCAGATCGAACGGGAAGAAGTCGTAGTCGGTGCGTCCGATCATCTCGTCCTCTGTCTGGCAACCGCAGCGCTCGACCGTCAGTTGATTGGCAATCATGATCCGGCCCTGCCGATCCTTGGCGAAGAAGTAGACCCCAAGGGCTGCATTCAGCAGCAGATCTAGGCGGAACTTCGGATCCAGCTGATCGAGAAAACGATTCTGCGAAAGGGCAAGTGTCGCCAACAGGTCCACCTTCCAGTTTGATTGATCCATGCGATCCGTGTTCAGGCTCTACAATCTGGGAGCTTTCGATAAAGTCAAGTAAAATTGTACGAGTTGGCGATTTATGCTGGTAGAGGTTTTCTTTGTAGGCACCAAATGGTTCATTTGATAATTGTATTAATTTGCGACGGGGGGCTTGCTGGCGGGATCTTTGGATGCCACCGGAAGCGTCTTCTCAGTACCGGCTACAGGCGCACCGGTGCTCGCGCGACAGGCAGCCCTTACGCATCGGGGCTACGTGCGGGCAGCCAAGGCCGCACGACTTAGCAGCCCGTGGATAAACTCGCGCCTTGGCCTTGCTCGCCTCCCAGGCATCTGGTGTGCAGCCATCCAGCAGCAATGAAAACATCCATGAAATTGAAGGAGAATTTATTTTGCCTGACGTTTTTTTGCCTCAGCTTCGCTCCCGAGAACGGAAAATCGTGGGACGCAACTCTGGCGGGCTATGCTTGGATACAGGGCGCGTTCAGCGCTCGAGAAGCCAAGGCTCGGAGTGAAGAGAAGTCCGCGGTGTCATCAACGCCCACTCTTCCACAGCCTGATGGTGTTGGCGTCATTCTTAGCCTCAGCCCCGTCCGT
>DMTJ01000214.1 GCA_003477185.1 Lentisphaeria bacterium | reverse complement strand
CGGGTCAAGACCAACGTGGCAGCATTTGTCACCGAATTGGAAGCGCGCAATTTGGACGTACTCATCGGTGGCATCCGCTACAGCGACACCTTGACCGGTGGTGGGTTCAGGGACACGGCCCCCGATGGTGCAGGCCTCTACGGCACGGCCCAAGAATTTCTTGACGGCTGGTTGACTCCGCTTCCCCTGCAGGGCGGTGGCGACTGGGCGGAAGACGGCCTCGGTGGCATCACGGTAGCGTTGGATGGTGATCAGTTTACCACCAATGGCTTTCGCTCCAATGCCACGCCGGTTCTGATTCTGGTGACCGATGCGCCGATTAAGGACACGGAAGACGGCGACCGCGGCGCGCTTCAATCCCGCGCTGATGTGATTGCGCGGATGAAGGCTGACAGAGTGGTTCTGCACGCAATCCACAACCCATCCACCAACCCAGACGTGACCGAACTGGTGGCCGCCACCGGTGGCCTTGAAGTACTCATCAACAGCGACGACTACTCCGCAATCTTCGAGACCCTGAGCGCGCGTATCGCGGCCCAGGTCGGCGGAGGCGGCGCCTCGTCGAGTTTCTACCGACTGAGTGATGGCGGTGAGACAGCTGAAGACAGCGCTCAGGCCATTGACTACCTCGAAGGCTGGCGGCACGCAGCAATTCCACACGTTGCTGGTACCTGGCGCACGGTTCTTTCCGACGAGGATGCCCTGCGGAATGACCAAGATAGTGATGGCCTGACTCAGGTCGAGGAAACCGCCCTTGGGACGCGTACCGATCTGGCAGACACTGACGATGACGGCATTCCGGACGGCCAAGAATTTGACGCGAACGAAACGGATGACGATCTTACCCACCCCGGCTTCAGCATGTCGGGTACCAACGTCCGTGGGCGGGCGCTAGATGTCAGCGTTTCCGGTGAGGTTACCCTGCCCCTGGCGGATCGGTTCGACCGGTTGGCCGGAAGCTGGACGCTCGAAGCCTGGGTCCAACCCGACACGGGTACGGAAGACGGCAGCATTCTGCAAAGCACGATTAATGGTGCGGTTCAGTATGAGTTGGGCCTGGCCGCTGGCAAGCCATACGTTTGGTTCAACAGCAATCCGCCGGTATTCATCTCCTACCGCGTCACCAGCCAGCTGCCTTTGGTGGCTGGCACGTGGTCGCATGTGGCCGGTGCCTGGGATGCTGATGCCGAGACGCTGACGCTCACCGTCAATGGCGTGACTGTCTACGACTACGCGACAGAAATTGAAAATACGAACGCACCTCTGCTCGCCGGTGTTGCACCCTTCACCGCCCCCGATGCCTTTGCCGAGTTTGGCGCTAGCATGGGTAGCGATGCCCTTGATGCCCGCCTTGATGAGGTACGTGTCTGGGCTGTTGCTCGCTCACAAGAAGAACTGGACGCTGGTCGCTTGGGCTATGTTCAGGCCAATCAGCAGGACTTGGTCGCCTACTACCGGTTCGATGACGGCGGTGTCACGGTGGAGGACTTTGCTTGGCAGCTGTACCACGTACCCGGTTCGGCTACAAATCAGCGCCCAAGCCCAACGGTCGCTGGCGAGTCTGTTGCCTACAGCCCCTACGATTATGTCGTAGCGGTTGAGAGCGGAGACGTGATCGAAGCGAATGCACCTCTCCATGTCTCTGGCGGTCTTGCAAACGCCGTCACGTGGTCGATCGCAGCGGATGACGCCGATGGCGACGGAATCTCCGACTGGTACGAGGACCTCTATTCTGGGAGTCCAACCGGGTTAGGCGCAGCCACAGATGACGATGGTGATCAACTGCTGGCTTTGCACGAGTTTTACAATCGTACCAGCCCGTTAGCGGTAGACAGCGACGGCGATGATATCTCAGACGCCGGTCGAGACCGTGATGGCGACGGTCTGAGCGCTTTGGCTGAACAACTACGCGGCACCCGTGCCGATCTGGCTGACACCGATGACGATGGGGTTGAGGATGGTGCGGATGAGGATCCATTGGATGCACGGGTGCCATTCACCAACCGCGCTCTCTCGCTGGACGGCGGTGGCTATTTGAGCTTGCCTACAACACTCGACTATCAACTCGATGACAGCTGGACCATTGAAATGTGGGTCAAGTTGGGTGCAGAAGACGGGAATGCCGTGCTGTTGCGCCGTACTTTGATCGACGATCTGGCCGATGCAGACAACACAACGGCCGGGCAGGCCAACTACGAATTGGGCCTGAACAACTTCCAGGTCTACGCCCGCTTTCAAGACAGCAATGGTGTAGCCCGGTCGGCGACCAGCAATCTGTCTCTGCCTACTGGCGCCTGGCAGCACGTAGCTGGCTCTTATAACCACACGACCAAGGAGCTCACCGTGTATGTGAACGGGGTTGCTGACTGGACTGCGCCTGCAACCGGTCTGACGTCGAACACCGTAGACGTACGTCGTGCGCCCGTGCAGCGCGTCGGCGAGAACTTTGTGGGCTTGATCGACGAGGTCGCCCTCTGGTCCACGGCCATTGTTCCCGTTCCTGGCGGAAGCTTGGGCAGCGCCGGACTCACAGGCTCGGGCAATCTGGTTGCCTACTTCCGCTTCGACGACGGTGGCAGCTGGATTGAGGACATGAGCGGTGTCAACAGCCCGGGCTGGGAGACTGGCTGGAAGGGGGCACCAACGCTGGTTAACGCCTCCATCACTACTGACGGCGCTCCCGTCCGCCTGCCATCCGCCGATAGCGATGGCGACGGCTTGCCCGATGCGTGGGAGCTGGCCCATTTTGGCAGCACCACAGCCTATGATGGAACTGGCGACCCAGACGGCGATGGGCTGACCAACCGCTATGAGTATCTCGCTGAGCTAGATCCCAATGCGGTTCGCACGAATAATATCAGCATCGATGACGGACAGCGTGACTTGGACAACGACGGACTCACCAACCTGCAGGAGCAGGAGCACGGGACACTTCCACTCGTGGTCGATACCGACGACGACGGGCTGACAGACGGTGAAGAAGTAACCGGCGCGAACGACTACAATGGGCAAACCACGACGCAGGACACCAAGGACCTCACCAGCGATCCAACCGATTCGTTAAGCCCGATCTATCAGCGCGTCCTCTCCTTCGATGGTACTGATGACCGGATGGCTGTGCCCAACCAGACACGCCATATCCTGAGTGCGTGGACTGTGGAAGCGATGATCAAGCCTGCAGTCGGCGAAGACGATGGTGGTGTGTTGATCACCAATCTACTGAGCAACGGCGATCTCAACTACGAGTTGGGTCTGCGTCTTGAGTCAGGGGCCCTGGTGCCATACGCACGCTTCGACAATCGCGAAACTGATGGCAGCATCCGCAGCTACTCGGTCGGAGCGAATACGACGCACGACCCAGCACTGGGTGTCTGGCATGTCTGGTTGAAAGACAGCTCATTCCTCATTCCACTGGAAACGTGGACTCATGTTGCTGCCACGTTTGAGCCAGAGACAGGGGAATTGAACCTGTATGTTGCTGGAGACCTAGTTGCCCAGCGTTCGCGGTTGACCGTGCTTGCCAACCACGCTGCAGGCCTCGCCAGCGGCGTGAGTGTCGGTGGACCGCTGGACGGCATTGGGGACGGGAGCGACAGCGACCTCTATTTTGGTGGCTTGATGGACGAGGTACGCATTTGGGCAGCAGCACGCACTGCCACTGATATTGCGCAGGGCTACGGGTCCGAACTACCGCGTCGTTCCTTCAGCAACGTTGCGCCAATCGCTGCTGCCGAAATGCTCTCTCATGATCATGTCGCCGACGAACTGCTGGTTGGATTTGACGATTCGGTGTCTGCCGAGGTTCGTGCTGATATTCAGGCACAGCTGGGCGTGGAAGTGGTGGCAACGTCGCAATCGGGTATGCAGCAGGTAAGAATTCTGGACGGCAGCGAGCTGGCGGAAAAGATCTTCCAGTATCGCAGCACGCCAGGCGTGCGCTACGCCGAGCCCAACTACGTGATTTCGATCAACCGTCAAGCCAACGATCCTTCTTTCGACCGCCTCTGGGGTCTGCATAACACCGGCCAGACAGGTGGTGTGGACGATATCGATATTGATGCTCCCGAAGCGTGGGACATTTCTACTGGAGCACGGTCTGTTATCGTTGGTGTCATCGACACGGGTGTGGACTGGGATCATGAGGACCTCGCCGCCAACATGTGGGTGAATTCCGGCGAAATCGCGGGGAATGGAATCGACGATGATGGCAATGGCTACATCGACGATGTCCACGGCTACGACTTCGTCAACAATGATGGTGATCCTGATGACGACCATAGCCACGGTACCCATTGTGCTGGTACCATTGGTGCCGTCGGCAACAACGGTGTCGGTGTCGTAGGCGTAAACTGGGACGTGCGGATCATGGCACTCAAGTTTCTGGGGGCTTCCGGCTCCGGGTCCACTGCCGGTGCGATTCTCGCCGTCGATTATGCCACCGATAACGGCGCAACCTTGACGAACAATAGTTGGGGCGGTGGCGGCTTTAGCCAAGCGCTGGAGGATGCCATTACCCGGGCTCGCGATGCGAACAGCCTGTTCGTGGCTGCAGCTGGCAATAATGGAAGTGACAACGATGCCAATCCGTTCTATCCTGCCAACTACGAGGTCGAAAACATCGTCTCTGTGGCGGCGATCGATGCCAGCGGCAACCTGGCGGGCTTCTCAAACTATGGGGGAGCCACGG
>DMTJ01000602.1 GCA_003477185.1 Lentisphaeria bacterium | reverse complement strand
AACTGCTCGGGGTACTGCTCCGCGATATTTGTCTTCTGACCGGGGTCGGCCTCGATGTCGTAGAGTTCCTCGCCATTGATCAGACGGAAGCGCTGGGACATGACCGAGGACTGGCGCCACATGACCGGATCCACCACTCGCTGGGAATCGGTCACCAGAAAGCGGGCTGCCCAATCCGCATCGACCTTCGGATCGAGCAAGGCGCGGATGTCTAGCCCGTCAAATTGGTAGCCCTCTGGGGCCTTCCCGCCAGCAATTTCCAGCAGGGTCGGCACGATATCGATCGCGTGAGTGAGCGTGTGGTCGCCGTGCTTCACGTTCCAGCCGGCCGCTGGCCAATGCACGATAAACGGGACCCGATGGCCACCGTCGTACTCGCTACCCTTCTTACCGCGCATGCCAGCGTTGAAGACACGATGGCCAGTGGCAGTTCCATTATCCGTGGTGAAGATGAAAATGGTGTCATTGGAAACGCCCAGTTCTTGCAGCAAGTCCCGCGTCTTGCCTACATTGTCATCAATATTCGTAATCATGCCGAAGAACGCAGCAATGTTCGCTTTCTGGCCCTTGTACATGTCCAGATACTTTTGTGGGGCATGCAATGGACTGTGAGGGGCGTTTAGGGAAATGTAGGCGAAGAAAGGCTTGCCAGCCTTCGCGGAGTCCGCAATAAAGGCATTGCCTTGCGCAAAGAACACGTCCGTGCAAAAGCCCTTCGCGGGCACAATCTTGCTATTGTGAAAATAGCTGCCATCGAAGTATGAGTTATCCCAGACGTCCGGAGTCTGGCCGACGCCACCGCCACCGTGGCGATACACTTCAGTAAATCCTCGGTCTTCAGGACGGTAAGGATAGGTGTCGCCAAGATGCCACTTGCCGAACATCCCGGTCTGGTAGCCAGCATCCTTAAGATGCTGACCAAGTGTGATCTCGTTAGCGCGCAACATCGAGCGCCCCCTAATCGTGTGCCAAACACCCGTGCGGTTGGTCCAGTGCCCGGTCAGCAACGCCGCCCGCGTCGGCGAGCAGGTAGGGGCCACATGGTAGTTGGTCAGACTGGTCGATTCCCCGTGGAGCTTGTCGATATGCGGGGTCTTGATCACCGGGTTGCCGTGACAAGCGAGATCGCCGTAGCCTTGGTCATCCGTAATCACCATTACGATATTGGGCTTGGCGAAGGCCGTGGTGGCCGCGAAAAGACAGAGGAGAGACAGCAGGCGCATAGAACGAGCCTCCAGAGAGTAAGCGTTTGGATTTCGACTCGACTGTAGGCGCGATCGTAAGTTTATCGCATTGCCAGGCAGTAGCCTGAGCAGGACTCGATGACTTGGTGACTTGATGACCCCCGATTACACCATGACTGAGCTAACGCCATGACAGTGATCACTGTGTGGGCGTCATGGCGTCATTTCGTCGCCGGGCGTCATGGCGTCACCAAGTCACCCAGTCCTATTCCATCACGCCGCAGGCGTGAGAGGCGCCCTCCGTTACAGGACTAAACCCGGAGCGATTCGTCGCGTACAACAATCGCCGCCCCCCACACCACACGGAGAATCGCCATGTCCCCTCGCCTCCTCGTCTTCCTTCTTGCGCTCGCCTGCCTCGCCACTGTCGGCTGTGCGCATCGCCCTGGCCACCGTCATGCCGGCATCAAGCATCCGCCCCGAAAAGTCGCCATGATTGCCAAGCTTCCCAGCGGCCATCGGGTCGTGCATGTCAAGGGCCGCCGCTACTTCGTCCACAAGGGCGTTTACTACGCAGCCAAAGGCCCACGAGGCTACACGGTGGTCAAGAAGCCGTTGCACTGATTCCAAACACGCGTATACGAAGACAGGAACTTGCTACGTATGATTGAGAGTATGGATACCCACACAGACTACCAACTGGTTCGCGCCTATCTCGACGGCGACATGGCTGCCTTCGACACCTTGTACGAGCGTTGCCGGCTCCCGCTGTTCAGCTATCTCAACAAGCGCATGGTCCAGCACCCAGATGCCGTAGATGACCTTTTTCAGCAGACCTGGTCCAAGGCCATCAAACACCTGCCGCGCTTTCGCGATGCCAACTTCATGCCCTGGCTGCTGCGAATCGCCCACAACACCGCCATCGACCACATCCGCAAAGTCCGCCCCAGCGATCCACTCGAAGACCACGCAGCCGAACTGCATTCTGCCGAGCTGGCACCGGGAGCCGCGCTCATGCAGCACGAACTGATCGGTGCCCTGCGCAGCGCAGTCGACACGCTGCCGCCCGAGCAACGTGAGGTAGTCAGCCTACGCCAGACCGAGCTGGGCTTCAACGAAATCGCCAGCATCCAGCAGTGCTCGATCAACACCACAATGGGGCGCATGCGCTACGCGCTAGCCGCCCTACGCAAGGCTTTGGCCCCCATCCGCAACGGAGCCCGCGAGCCATGACTCCGATAGACTGCGAAGTTCGCAAACTTGCTCAGCACGCCTTGGTCCGTCGGCGCCGCCTGCGCGTTGCCCGCCTCGGCGTAACCCTCTTGGCCGCTTGCTGGTTGCTCTCGTCGTTGCACTCCAGCGACCCGCAAGCCTCAACCGCAGTAGCGAACGCACCCGAAGCTGTAGAGATCTGGGCCTGGGATGATGGCTTCAGCGTAGAGCTTGCCATGCTCGAGGCCGAAATGGCGCTCGGCGAGATTGCGGAGTTCGCAAGCGTCGACAGCAGCCTATGATTGCACGCCTGGCAGTCGCAATGCTGGCCGTCCCGTTGCTGTTCGGCGGCCCTGAATTTGACCGAAAGCCCCACCTACGTGGTGGACTGCCCGGCGGTCCGCCTGGCGAACGGCTGCTGCTGCGTATGGAGCAAAGAAATCCTCAGGAGTATGAGCGCTTGTGCGAACTGCGAAAGACAGACCCGGAGGCGTTTCGCGATGCCCTACGTAAGCACGGCAAGGCCGGCTTCCGTCCCCCTCGTGAGGGCCGCCGCCACGCCAAGGAATTGAGCCAACTGGCCGCGCAGGTCCGCAAGGAGCCAGATGCCGACAAGCGTGCGGCCCTGACACAGCAACTGCAACAAAAGATCGGAGAATCGTTCGATGCAGAAATCGCAGAGCACCAGCAACGGCTGGAGGCGATGAGCCGGCGCCTTGAAGAGCGACGCCAGCAAAAAGCAGAGATCTGCCAAAAGATGGCAGGCAAGCTTCTTGAGCCTAGGGACTAGGATTGACGGCCAGCCTCGGCAAACTCCAGGTGTGAATCAGCGCCTACCTGCTCGGTAGGGAGGTCCGCTACGACGGAAGCCACAAGCGCGGCTCACCCAGCTGTGGCGTATTCGGGGTAAAAGTTCACCAGCCAAACGGATTTCTCCGCGAGGGCAGAGGCGTCTCTGTCCGAGCGCTCATGGAGCGCATGCCCTGGCTCCCCGTTGAAGATAGAGAGACGCCTACGTGATTCCCAGCTGCGCGAGTGTTCTGACAGGCCTCTACGCGGCCCTGCGTCAGCGTGCTACAGGCTCCGACCAGCCTGGCGCATAGCCAGATCCAAAACCACCAGCGCGGCCATTCCTTCCACGATCGGCACCGCGCGTGGGACTACACACGGATCGTGACGGCCCTTGGCTTCAAGCACCGCATCATCGCCCTCGAAGGTCGCAGTCTGCTGAGCCTTGCCAATGGTCGCTGGCGGTTTGAAGGCAATGCGAAAGACAAGCGGCTCGCCATTGCTAATCCCGCCCTGAATTCCGCCGCTATGATTCGTCATCGTGCCCAGGCGCTCGCCCTTCTGCACAAAGGGATCATTATGCTGCGAACCTAGCAGCTCCGTACCCGCGAAACCGGATCCAATTTCGAAGCCCTTGGTCGCCGGGATCGACATCATCGCATGCGCCAGTTTGGCCTCAAGCTTATCAAACACAGGCTCACCCAGACCAGCTGGCACATTGCGGCAGACGCAGCTGACCACGCCACCGATCGAGTCCTGACCATCCCGAGCGGCGACAATAGCCGCCATCATCTTCTCCGAAGCCGCTTGGTCTGAACAACGCACCTGGTTGCCATCCACCTGCTCCCGGCTGATCGTCAGCACATCCGGGTCCGGCGCGGTGATGTCACCCGCGGCTGACACCCAAGACACAATCTCGATGCCAAAGCGCTCAACCAAAATCTTCTCTGCAATCGCACCAGCTGCCACCCGAGCAATCGTCTCACGCGCACTGGAGCGGCCACCGCCGCTCGACGCGCGAATCCCGTACTTCATCTGATAGGTGAAGTCGGCATGAGACGGCCGCGGCACGTTACTCATCTCTTTGTAGTCACCAGGCCGCTGGTCCCGATTGTGCACCAACAGGCCAATTGGCGTGCCGAGCGTCAGGCCATTCTCAGTCCCGGATAGAATCTTGACGACATCTCCTTCCTTGCGGTCAGTGGTCACCTTGCTCTGTCCCGGACGACGCCGATCCAACTGCGGCTGCAAGTCCTCTTCGGTCAGCGCCAACCCGGCAGGAACGCCATCGACGATGGCCCCCACGCCAAAACAGTGCGACTCCCCGAACGTTGTGACACGAAAATCCGTTCCGAAACTGCTGGACATTAGATCGCTCCGCTCTGGAGCATCTGTTGCAGCTCCGTCTGGAACTCCTGCATGTCTTCTGGCGTTGGCTCAGCATCACCCTTCGGCGTAAAGCCAAAGCGCTGCATCTGGTCGATATACCAGTCACCGCTCGCACCGGAAGCAAACGTGACCTGTCCACTGAGCATCGCCCCCGGCGGATGAACAGTATTTAAGGTCACGGAAACCTTTCCTGGCGCTACGTCTTCGCCAGCACCCTCTTCCGCCTCACCTCCACCTTCTTCCTCGTCGTCTGGCTCCGGCTCTGGCGTGTCGAACTGCTCCCAGTTCACCTCCAGATCCAGAGCGATCATGCGAAGCTCCATGTACGTTAGGGACACGCCGTGCTCGTCCTTTAGAATGGTCTGCACTTGGGGCAGCTCAACGCCCTCGGCCATAAGCCGGGCAATGATCTTGTTTCGTTCTTGCTCACTCATTGTAGGGGGGACATCTCGTTACAGGGGGTCATAAATGGGATCAGGTCAAGGCACCGTGCCGCTTGAGCCGTGGACAGTACAAATGCACGCGCCGCTGTCAACGCAGTGGACAACCATCAAACCAGCTGTTTGGCATCTCAAACAACTGGATGACATACTTGACAAATGTCTATTGCCTAATCAAAGACACATCGTAACGTAAGCCGTTTCGCCTGAATCACTCAAGTTCGCAACCATGTGTTTTTTTAGGTTCCGATCTGCCTATACCGTCACTCTGAGACTCGCGATCGCCACGCTCTGTAGCGTAGCCGTGGCAAGCGATCTCGACGACTTACTGGCGCGCAAAGCCGCGCTCCAGACAGAGATTTCCCGCCTAGCCGAACAGGAAACGAAGGTGCGGAGTGCGCAAACCCGGCTGCATCAACTGAAGCAGGTAGTGGCCCAAGCCCGCAGCGATCTTTCTGATGTACGGACTGAGTTGCGCGGCGCGCGCGCCGCGGGTGCCGAGACCAATAAGACGGCTGATTCGCTTCGCCAACCGCAGACGGAAATCATGGCCAAGGCGCGCGCCGCCGCCACTGCGACCCGATCGCGTGTGGCCGCAGGTATCCCGTACCAACTGAATGAGCGGCTGGCAATCCTAGACCACTGCCTGG
>DMTJ01000509.1:296-18744 GCA_003477185.1 Lentisphaeria bacterium | reverse complement strand
CGCTGCTACGTCACGCACTATCTGAGCAGCACCGCGACCTGGCTGGGAAAAGTCCGCGATGTGCCGATCATGTGGGTGCGAGGGGACTCCCACGAAGGCTGCGTACAGCCGACCTGTCGTGAGCCGGCCGCGGAAGAGGACTGGTAGAACGACCCAAGCTGCAAATACAGGGCCCTCTCGCGCTCGGCTCGTACCAATCCACAGTAATGCCATAATCATTTTTCTTGATAAGGTGCTCCCGGTAATCATATTTATTGCTTCGTAAGCATTTTTAGAGGAATCAGCGATGGCATTATTCGACGCATCCACGCGGCGCCCCGCGGGGTATGCCGACCTGACCGAGCGTTTGAGTCTAGAAACGATTCCAAACTGGCACGCCTCCTGGGTGGAATCCGTTGGCGTCCAGCGGACAGAAACGGATGGGGTAAGAATAACCAGCATCTAAACCTCGATCTATTGGCCCGGGGACTCTCTCGGAGACCACTTGGAGTTCGCCCTTAAGTATGACCGCGTCAATCTGGGCATCCTGGCTGCCGTCTTTTTAAAGGCAGATGCCGCCGAGATCGTCGCCTACATCTCCTCGAAGCCGCTTGGGAAGTATGCCCGGAGGATTTGGTTTCTCTACGAGTTTTTGACTGGAAGCACACTGCCCCTACAGGATCTGACCTCCGGTAACTACGTCGATCTGCTCGACCAAGATCAGTACTACACCCTGAACCCGGCACCCAAAGCACGCCGGCAACGGGTAAACAACAATCTGCTCGGCAATCGCGGCTTTTGCCCGATAATCCGGCGCACTTCCACCCTGCGAGAATTCGAGGCAATGAACCTGCGCTCTCGTTGTCAGGAGGTGGTTGCCAACTATTCACCGCAAATGCTCAAGCGAGCAATGAGCTGCTTATAAAATAAGGAGACGAAGTCGTCCTTCGAGATTGAGCACGTTCATCCTAGTTCTACACGGACAGAGCGGTTTATCGCCCTACTGCAGTTGGCTGACAAGGAAGACTTTTGTACCAAAGAGCACCTTATCGAGTTGCATAACTTGACTGTTGATCCCCGCTTTGCCCAGGCAGACTATCGGACCTTCCAGAACTACATTGGAGAAACCCTTGCCTGGCGGCAGCAACGGGTGCACTACGTATGTCCGCAGCCGCAGCAGATTCCGGAACTGATGGAAGGGCTGCTCGAAGCCCACCGCGCCATGGAGCGTGCTGGTGTTCCAGCCGTCATTGAAGGAGCGGCTATCGCCTATGGCTTTGTATTTGTTCACCCATTTAAAGACGGCAACGGCCGCATTCATCGCTTCTTGATTCACAACATTTTAGCCCGTCGCGGTTTCAGTCCACCGGGGCTTGTCCTCCCAGTATCCGCCGCGATGCTCAAGGACTCAATTGACTACAACGCCTCCCTCGAGGCGTTTTCTCGCCCCCTGATGAAATTGGCAGAGTACGAACTCGACCAAGAAGGCCACATGACGATGCGCAACGACTGTGCACCATGGTATGCATACATGGACCTCACCTCGCAGGCGGAAGCTTTGTACCAGTTTGTCCAACATACGATCACCAGGGAACTGGTTGACGAGATGAACTTCCTCGAGAGCTATGATCGTGCAAAGGCGGCAATTCAGCAAATCATCGACATGCCGGATCAGAAGATAGACCTCTTCATTTCCTTGTGCCTACAAAACAACGGTGGCCTTTCGGTGCGAAAACGCCGCTCGCATTTTGACATGCTCACCGATGATGAAATCACGCAGTTGGAACACGCCGTGCGCGCGTCCTATCACGCGCCTTCGCCAGATACCGGTGGGCGCGACCCCGCGTGACCCAGTAACCGTTTTTCTTCCTTCTCCCGTCGAAACCAACTGAATAACTGCGGTGCCGCGTAATCACCGCAGGGGTTGCATTTGGGTCTGCGATGGGTCAATGCCACGGCGCCCTTCCAGGGCGTACGGCGTGGCGGTCAAGTCCGGTGCTTTTACCACCGGCTACGATCGTTCATCCCTCCGGGATGTCGGCAAAGGTCAAGCTCATAGATCTTGATCCGGGCACTCCGGCTGAGCGAGGATGAGGATCATCCGCACGGCCCGAAAAATGGAAACGGTACCGATCGTCCTCATCCTACACACCTCGTATCAGATTGGGTTGAGGAGAGAGTTCGACGAGAGAGGTTGACGGCGTGGTAACTTGGAATCGTCCACACCTATCGTCCACCTGGTCCCCCCGAGGGAATCGTGTACCCATCGAAAACTGTCCCCTTCGAGGACGAAGACGAGGAAGATTGGTACCGCGGGAATTTCCGCCGGATCAAGATCTATGAAGCTCTCGTTCCCCGGAGGGGACCAAGAACGTAGCCGGTGGTGGAACCACCGGTACTCTTCCCCGTTTCCTGCGCCCCGGACCGGACGGGGTGCCAGAAGCCTGCGCCGCCAGTCCCACAGTCGATCACTACTCGCGCGGAAGGCGCCAACGGTTGTGCATCCAGAACCACTGTTCGGGATATTGACGGATGACATCTGCAATCGCGTCCTGATGGCGTTGCACAAGCGACAACACGGTGTCATCCTCACCGCACTCGATCGGGTCCGACACAATCATTTTGTAGCCGTCTCCCTCCCTAATCAGAAACATGGCAACTACGGGAATGTCGTACTTTTTCTGGATTGCTCCAGAGGACGAGAAGGCGACGACCTCCTTGTTGAAGAAATCTACGGTCACTCCATCCCGCAGCCGAGCCTTTTGATCGATCAGCATACCGACGTAGCCGCCGCTCTTCAAAACGCGCATGACGCTCCTGAGGGCCCCCTGCTTATAACACATCTGGACACCAGTCATGGTCCGAAATGGCCGCACGATCCGATCTTCCAGATACTGATTGGTCAGCTCACGTGACACCACCGCAGCGGGTTGCTCCGCAAGCGCACACCCCAAAAGGGACATCAGCTCCCAGTTGCCGATGTGACCGGTAATCACCAGCAAACCGCGTTGCGCACTCTCCATAGTCTGGGCCAACTTGGGCCACTCGCTGGTATCGACCCGCTCGGACAACTCCGAGACGCTCATGCGCTTGGTCATAAACAGCACGTTGTCGGCCATCACAAAGCCAAAATGACGGTACGCAGCCGCCATCCGCGCGGTACGCTCTTCCTTGCTCAACTCGGGAAAGGCGAGCTCCAGATTGCGCAGCGTGATCGAGCGATGCCGCCGGTCAAGAACTGCCCACAGCCGCGAAACCGTAGAGAAAACTCCATACAGCAGCGGCCGTGGCAACAGCCGCGTGAAGGCGATCAAACACCGGGCAAGCGCATACTCGAACCAGTGATGCAGCCGGTGCTTGTTCTTAGAACGGGCTGCCATGTCTTACCGTGGCCGGTACGCCGTGCTCATAGCTGCGGTTCCACTTTACCCACGCGGCCACAGCACTTCTTGTACTTCTTGCCGCTCCCGCACGGGCAGGGCCCATTGGGATTGACCTTGCGTGTCGAGCGCTCGTAGGTCTTGGGCTTCTCCGGCCCACGGCGAATGGGCTCGCCATCTTCGCCAATCTGCTGCGGGGCCTCCTCTGCGGCTGGCGCTCCACCAGAATCGAACTGCCCGAGAATGCGATGCACCTCCTGCCGAGGCAGCGAAGCAAGCATCCGGCGGAAGCTCTCCAGATTGGTCGCGGAGCGGAAGATGTTCGAGCAGATCTCGTCATTAATGCGCCCGATCAACTCATCGAACATCGAGAAGCCTTCACGCTTGTACTCCACCAGCGGATCCTTCTGGGCAAGCTGCATCATCCAGATGCCGTTGCGCAGCTGATCCATCGCATCCAGATGCGACTGCCAGGCCACATCGTGCGGGTTCAGCATCATGGACCGTTCGAGCATGCGCAGGTCTTCAGGCTCTTCGCCTACCTCCTTGCGTGCGTAGGCTTCTTCGATCTTATCAGTGATCTGCTTCGCCAGGACATCAGCGTTTTCGCAGTTGGCGTCCAAGTCATCGCTGCTGAAGCCGATCGGAAAAGTCTGCTGTAGCCAGCCAAGCAGGCCGTCCACATCCAGCTTGGTTCCGTCAGCCCGCTTGTCCTGCATGTATTCCGCCACGCGGTCACCCACGGCGCTGTAGACATAGTCGAACAGCAGTTCCCGCGAGTCTTCCGAGCGCAGGATCGAAAGGCGCCGATCGTAGATCACATTCCGTTGCTTGTTGACCACATCGTCGTACTGCAACACGCGTTTGCGCTGGCCGAAGTTTTTCTGCTCCACGCGTTTCTGGGCACGCCCGATCGACTTGTTCAGCCAAGGGTGGGAGAGCTCATCGCCATCCTCCATCCCCATCTTCTGCATCCAGCCCGCGATCTTGTCCGAGCCGAACAACCGCATCAGATCGTCATCGAGCGAGACGTAAAACCGGGAGACACCGGGATCGCCCTGGCGAGAGCAGCGACCTCGCAACTGACGGTCCACGCGCCGCGAGTCATGCCGTTCACTGCCGATCACGCACAATCCACCCAAGTCAGCCACACCTTCTCCCAGGCGAATATCTGTACCACGCCCGGCCATATTGGTAGCGATCGTGATTGCCCCACGCTGACCGGCACTCTCCACGATCTCAGCTTCCCGCTCATGCTGCTTCGCGTTCAATACATTATGCGCAATCTTCTCGCGCCGCAGCATCCGGCTGAGGATCTCCGAGACCTGCACTGAGGCCGTTCCGATCAGCATCGGCTGTCCAGCTGCGTGGCGCTCCTTCACTTCTCCAATAATTGCCCGGTATTTTTCCTGACGGGACCGGAAGATGCGATCATCCTCGTCTACGCGCAGGCAGGGCTGATTGGTGGGAATGACAGCAGTATCGAGCTTGTAGATCTCCTTGAATTCGGAGGCCTCGGTCTCGGCCGTTCCGGTCATCCCGGCGAGCTTATCGTACATCCGGAAGTAGTTCTGGATCGTTACGGTCGCCAACGTCGTGGTCTCGCGCTCGATCTTCACCTCTTCCTTGGCTTCCAACGCCTGATGCAGGCCTTCGCCAAAACGCCGGCCATGCATGGGATGGCCAGTATTCTCGTCGACAATCACCACCTTGTTGTCCACCACGATGTACTGCCTGTCGCGCTCATACAGCGTATAGGCCCGTAGCAGCTGGGCGATGTTGTGAATCGTCTCGCTGCGTTCGTCGAAGGTCCCCTGCAACTGCTCGCGCGCTTCGCGCTTCGCGTCATCATCCAGATCGGGATCATCCTCGATCTGCTTGAATCCAGTAGACAAATCCGGCAGCACGAAGCTTTCCGGGTCATCCGGACGCAGAAAAACGCGCCCTTTCTCGCTCAAGTCTGAGTCTTGATGACGCTCATCCACGTTGAAGAACAGAGACTCCTTGAAATCCCGGAGCATCTCGCGATTCTGGTCGCTGTGGACGACGGCGTTCAGTTGCTCGACAGCCTGCTCCAAAGCCGGATCCTCGAGCAGGCGCAGGATCAGTCGATTCTTTGGCATGCCCATCTTTACACGCAGCAATTTCTCAAGAGCCTCCTGCTCTTCCTCGTCGCTGTACTCGTCGCGATCCAGAATGGATTTCGCATCATTCGCCAGCTCGGTACACATCCGATTCTGCTCACGAATCAACCGATCCACCGCGGGCTTGAGCTTATCGTAGCGATGGGTCGAGTTCGGGCTTGGGCCCGAGATGATCAGCGGCGTACGTGCCTCGTCGATCAGGATCGAGTCAATCTCGTCTACGATACAATAGAAGTAATCTCGCTGCACCACCTGTTCTGGCCGCGTCGCCATGCCCATATCACGCAAGTAGTCGAAGCCAAACTCGCTGTTTGTGCCGTAGGTGATATCGCAAAGGTACTGCTCTCGCCGGACCTCCGATTCCATCTGTGACTGAATACAGCCGACCGTCAGGCCAAGCCAGCGCAGGATCGCGCCCACCCATTCTGAGTCACGGCGCGACAGGAAGTCATTCACCGTCACCAGCTGGCAGTTGCGTCCGGTCAAAGCATTCAGATAGAGCGGCAAAATCCCGACCAGCGTCTTGCCCTCACCTGTCTGCATTTCCGCAATCCCGCCGCGATGCAGCATGATCGCGCCCATGAGCTGCACGTCATACGGTATCTCAACCCAGGTCACTGTTCCCGGTGGCCGTGGCACTTCCTTACCGACCATCCGGCGACAGGCATTCTTCACCACTGCGAACGCTTCCGGCAGCAGGTCATCTACAGTTTCGCCCTGTTCAAGCCGGCCACGAAACTCATCGGTCTTCGCGATAAGCTGCTCGTCCGTAAGAGATTGCAGCGATTCTTCGAGAGAGTTGATCTTGGCAACCAGCGGCGCCAGCGATTTAATTAACCGCTTCTGCTTGGTCCCAAAAACAGATTTGAGTACGTTGCCAATCATCGTTAGCCAGCCTCGATACGATCAAAGCCGGTATACTGTTGCAGCACCTCTGGCACGCGCACGCTGCCGTCAGCCTCCTGGAAATTCTCCAGAATTGCGCAGACCACGCGATCGGTCACCGCCGTGGCGGAGATGGTATGCACAAACTGTCGCTTGCCGTTCTCATCCTTGTAGCGCACACCCAGACGGCGCGTCTGAAAGTCTGTCAGGTTCGAGTTCGAGCACACCTCACGGTAGCCGCCGTAGCCAGCAAACCAGGCCTCTGTATCGTACTTCATGAAGCCCGGGGCTCCCAGGTCGCCCACGCACACATTTACCACGCGGTATGGCAGCCCGAGCTGTTGCAGCAGATACTCTTCATTCACCAGGCACTCCTCGTGCGCCGCTTCCGAATCCCCTGGCTCGCAAAAAATGATCTGCTCGACTTTGTGAAACTGATGCACGCGGAAAATCCCGCGCGTTTCTTTGCCATAGCTGCCAGCCTCAGTGCGGAAGCACGGCGTAAAAGACGTATAACGTAGCGGCATCTCCTCCGACGTCAGCAGGTCATCCGCATGGTAGCCGATGAGAGTCTGCTCCGAAGTGCCAATCAGAGCCAGGTCCTCGCCAGCCAGCTGGTAGGTCTCGTCGGCGAAGAATGGCAGATAGCCGGTCCCGAATAGCGTCTTTTCCTTCGCGGCACAAGGGGACATAAACAGCGTAAAGCCACGCTTCACCAATTCTTGCTGTACCCAGAAAAACATCGCCGTCGCCAGCTGCGCGCCCTTCCCCTTCCAGAAGAAGAACCCGCTCTGCGCGACTTTACCGCCGCGGGCCGTGTCGATAATCCCGAGGATCTCACCCAATTCCTGATGATCGCGCGGCTTAAAATCGAACTGCGGCATCTCGCCGACCACGCGCAATTCCACGTTATCCTCATCGCCATGCCCGTCTGGCACCCGCTTATCTAGAAAGTTAGGCAGCCAGCTCATGCCCGCGGCCAACTCGGCGCGCAGCGCAGTTTCCCGCGCTTCTTTCTCCGCTAGTTCGCCCTTCATCGCCTTCACTTGGTCGCGCGCTTCCGGATTCTCGCGACACTGCTTACTCAGTTCGTTGCGCTTTGCCCGCATCGCCTCAATGTTCTGAATCACGCTGCGGAGCTCACCATCCAAAGCGACTAGCGCATCTACATCTACATTTGTGATACCTCTGCGGAGGCAATTTGCCTTTACGCCAGCAGGGTCATCACGCAAAATTTTTATATCAATCACAACAAAGCCTCTGATCATAAGGAAGCGCAACACGGCGGCAAGAGTCGAGCCGGGAACGATAGGAAGAAACGACGCGATTTCAAGGTGCGGGGTGAGTTGCCGTGCAGTCTGTCAGTTAACAGCGTTTTGACAGTTCGTTTTCTCACAAGGTCCAACCAAAGAGGAAGAAGGGGTTACTGAAGGTGCAAAGAGTGCGTGTATGTGTGCTGCTCTTGGCGACAAATCTGGCGTTGGCCAATCCATTGGCCGATATGTTGTGGACCGATCTCCAACTTGCCATAGACATCGGTGACAACGATGCCGCGCTTGATGCGCTCGCTGAGTTGATCGGCTTTCCGGAAGAACGCGGCCCTGCCCTCGAGAAGGCTGCCTACATGCTGCTCAAGCAGGGCGAAGAGCAGCAGGCCATCAGTTTGCTACGCGACCTAATTCAGGAGCCCGAGTACACCTTTCATGCCACTACCCTGATCGGACTCCTGTTTAAAGATGCGGCCTATCAGGAGGTAGTCGAGGTCGTCCAGAGCCTGCCCCAGCTCAGCTGGGATGATCAATCGCAGCAAGTCATCCTGCTCAGCTTCAGGAAGGCGGGTCTGAAGCCGCCCAAGCTCTCGAGCCTCAGGCCACAGGCCCCGATCAAATACGAGATTCGATACGTGCTACTAAATACTCAGCACGACACCGGTAGCGGCTTCGATACGGATAGCAGCCAGAAGCTCAAACTGCGTCTTGAAACCCCTGTCGCTGACGACTGGCATCTCGGCGGTTGGGTCGAAGACGGGTCCAGCCAGGCAGACAATGAGCCCCTTCTTTTTCGCGAGCATTACGCAGATTTCACCGAGGTTGGCGTCTACCTGCGCAAACGCACCAAATCCTGGCGCGCCTACGCAGCGATTGGTACGCATCAGCTCGACCTCGACGGCGGGCCCAATTCAGATTTCGGCGACCAATTCGGCTGGGACCTGCGATTCCGCTACAAGCTGAACGACTGGGAAGTCCGCCTAATCAGTGAGCGCGACAGTCTGCTCACGGCGCATTTCTTCGGCGAGACCCTTGAGCTGCGCGATCGAAACTTGGTCTCACTTGGGCGGCGGCTTGGTGATTTCGAATTGCGCGCATCGCTTGCGGACATCGAGTATGACCAGGAAATCCAGGGCGGCCTGCTTCCCTTTAGCTCCGAAGACTACCGCTTAGCCTCGTTCAAAATGGAGTACTATCCTCCGGCCGCGCCTGGGGCCTGGCTAGACATCACCGTGGACCACGAGTTTCGCGAGGAAAAGGAAACCCTCGTGCGCGCTGGCCCGTGGTACATCAAGCAGTTCGGCAAGCGCAGCAGCCTTTTCGCGGGCTTCGGCTTCGAGCATAACCTGACCAACGACGAACAGACCATCGACGTCCAACTTTATCGGACCTTTGACCTCGGAAGCCACACCCTGCAGGCAGGGCTCTACGCGAATCAAGGCATTGCGGGGCGCAGAGATAAGACCGGCATGATCATCATCGGCTTCAAAAACTGAAGTAACTCATTCGCAACTTTTGCGAACTCCGCGTCTCCCGCGAGGTTGCGACTCTCTTCAGGATCGGCCACCCGGTCGAACAGCAAATACGGTGCCCCCTGAGTATTCACTGCCAGCTTCCAGCGCTCCGTCAAAATCATGACCTCGTGATCCAGCTCTGAGATCGCGTACTCCCGAATCTGCGCTGCCGGGTCTGCCACCGCGGGCGTGAGCGAGACGCCCTCTTGCGAAGTTCGCAACGCCCCGCCTGCGAGCTCCACCAGTGTCGGCCCCACATCCACCAGTTCCACCGGGCTGGTGCAGACAGTGCCACCCGCCTCCCCTGGCACCCGCAGCAACAGCGGCACCCGGACCGCGCCGTCCAGAAAGTTCCCCTTATAGATCAGCCCGTGGTCTCCGTTCAGCTCGCCGTGGTCGCTGGTGAACAGGATCACCGTATTGTCCAACTCGCCTCTCGCCTCCACCGTGGCCAGCAACTGTCCGATCTGATCATCGATCAGGCTCACATTCCCTGCGTAGTCCGCTCGGCAGGCAGCCATATCCTCGGCCGAGCGCGCCACCGCGCCGCCCCTGGAAAACGCCGCGTCGATCCCGCCCGACGGCCGGGTTGCAGAGTCCGCAAACCGCCTGGCAGGCACCGGCATATCCTCTGGCCGATAGCGACTGGCGTATGGCTCCGGCGTATCCCACGGCTCGTGCGGCCCGCCAAAACTCACCCAGCAGAACCACGGCTGCTCCCGATCATACGCCGCCAGATACTCCGCCGCGCGCCGCCCCACGTAGCAATCCGCGTAATCCTCGAGCGGCAGCGCCGAAGGCCGCACCACGTACGGCTTGGTCGCGAAGCGGTCTGCGTAGTCTTCCTGATAGGCCTGCCACTGTCCCTTTTTTTGCCACAGGTCGGTCATATAGCTGCCGACCCGGGCACTGGCGCGCGGGCCGCCAATTTCGTCCACATCATCCAGCCCATACGCGTGGAGCAAATGCTCCTGATCCCGCAAATCATCGCTTCCGTGAGGATGCAGGTGGGTCTTGCCGAATAAGCTGGTGCGATAGCCAGCGTCGCGAATCGCCGCCATCCAAGTAGGCGTTTCCGGAGCGAGCGTATAGGTGCAATTGTTCCAGACCCCGGTGGTATGTGGGTACTGCCCTGAGGCCAACGTCACCCGCGCTGGGATACACACCGGCGATGTCGTCACGCAGTTCGTGAAGCGCACACCTTCGGCCGCGATCCAGTCCATGTGCGGAGTTCGCAACCAGTCGCTTCCCGAGCAACTCATCGCGTCCCAGCGCTGCTGATCCGTCATGATAAAGAGAATATTTGGCTGACTCATCAAAGCTCCTTGTGCAGCAATGCCAGATAAAATCCATCCCAGAGCCGCCCCGGAATCACACGCCGGGTCCGGGCCAGGCTCTCCGCAAAGCGCTTCCCGTTCCATTCCGCTAAACCGGGCAGCGCTGCGTCTGGCAGCCCCGGAATCTCCAGCACCGAAAGATTCTCCTCGCGCTCAAGCAGAGCCTGAACCACTGCCTCGTTTTCCTCTGGCGCAAAGGAACAGGTGCAATACATCAGGGTCCCGCCTGGCTTTAGCGCCTGCCAGGCCGCGCGAATCAGTCCAATCTGCTTGTGCGCACAGGCGCGAACCTTGCGCGGCTTCCAGTGCTTCCAGCTAGTCGGGTCATCCGCGCGAATCCGCGCTTCGCTCGAGCACGGCGCGTCCAGCAGGATGCGATCGAAGCGCTCCAGGCACTTGCGCCCGACACTACGCCCATCCATCAGATAGGTCTTACAGTTGCTCACTCCGCAACGCGTCAGATTTGCCCGCAGATGGTGAAATCGGCCCTTGATTGCTTCCACTGCCGAGAGCATCCCTTCGTTGTTCATCAACGCCGCCAGGTGCAAGGTCTTGCCGCCTGGCGCTGCTGCGAGATCCAGAATCGTCTCCCCGGGCTGGGCGTCCAGCGCAGGTGCCGGCAGCATGCTCGAAGGCGACTGAATGTAGATCCGCCCTTCGCGAGCTGCTTCTGCATCCGTCAGGATGCGACGACTCTCAGCGGGGACCGCAAAACCCGGCGCGCCGTCAATCGGCTCTGGCTCCAATCCCAGATTGCGGAGTTCGCAAAACACCGACTCCCTCTCGGCAAGCAGCGTGTTGACCCGAAAGCACGCAGGCTGCGCCTCGCTCATGTGTGCGAACACCGCAGCTTGGTACTCATCCGGCACGATTTGCCTTAGCCGGGCCACAAATTCTTTGGGCAACTCGTTCATGAATTTCGCTCCGTCGACCCGCGGTAGAGACGGGTGAGCTCCCGCACTTCGGCCACGGTGAGCGCCAGCGATTGAACCGCAGAAATGTTTCCGCCAGCTGCTCTCCAGGCCTTGCGTACGTTCTCAAGGTGGTCGCTTGGTACCAGGGCGATGGTCTCGCGATTCGCCCCGGGCTTGTCCCGCAGCCGCTGGCTAAATCGGGTCACGTAGGCAGCGGCGAGCGCCGCAGCGGTGGGCTCAGTCCGCAACCCAAAGGCAGAGACAATCACGCGCGCGCCGGCAGGCACCTCGACGGAACCAGCTACGCGCAACATCGCGGCGCAAGACTGCCGCCAAAGCAGGCTGCGCACCGGTGGCAGCACCGCGCCCTCCGCACGATCTTCCCCGTCCGCGAGGTAGCCGCGCAGCTGATGCAGTGACTTGTTAAGAAAAAGCCGGGCACGCGGCACTAAGTCGTTGCCACGCAGGATTAGGCCGTGGGCCTTGGCCCGATAACGAGCGGCAACCTCATCGAGCATGCGCTCGCGAGCGACGGTCGCCCGGATCTGCTTCTCCGCGGCAATGACTTGGCGCTGGATCGCGCTGGTGTGGGGCGCCGCTTGCGCCTGATCCTGCCGTGTTTGAGTCCGGCGCACGCGCGCTTCGGCCAGCTGAGCCTCGGCCAGTTGATCGCGTAACCGCTGCGTCCGCGCCAACCACTTGCGACGATGTTGGTCCAACAGCCCGCGGACTTGGAGAAGTTCCTGCTCGACACTATCATGCACGGAGGAAACGTCCGGCATGAACTGCCCCAGTCGCAGATACAGCAGTTCAAGCTCAGCCACATTGCGAACGTCAGCGCCTTCCTTAGCCATCAGGCCTGATTAAGATAGTCGCGCACGCGCTTGGCCTTGCGCAGCAGAAAGGGCACATGGGCGTCGGTGGTGTCAATGAACTTGTTGATCACCTGCATGGTCTGCTGGTACTCGTGCGCAAACTTCTGGTGCTCCTGATCGCGCCATGTGGAGCCAAGCTGCGAAAATCCCGCGTTGAGGATCGCGGTCTGTTGCTTCAGCCGATCAGAAAAATGCTGGAGTTGCTGAGAAAAGCGCTCTAACTCTTCGGGATTGACAACGGCTTGCGGCATGACGGGGCTCCTCCATAGTTATGGCATAAGCGCGACAGCAGATCGCCGTCGTTGCGGAATTACAGGAAAGGTACTTCAAGTGAGTGATTGGCGCCACTGGCATCGTCGGCTGTTCCTAGCCGGCGCAGCCCTACTGTTCTTAAGTTTGGAAGCCTGGGCTCGCGCAGGCGATGGGCAACGTTTCTCTGGCGGAGGCGGCGGCTGGTCGAGCGGCACCACGATCGGTGGCGACGGCTCGTCGGGCGTGGACATTGCCTATTTAATTTATCTAGTAGTGCGCTATCCAGCCATCGGTGTGCCCGTGCTGATCGTGGTCCTGATCGTCGGCTACCTGAAGTATCAGGGACAGCACAGAATCGAAACCACGATTCGCAATCACAATCTGCAACGACACCATGCCCAGCGGGATGCGAACCTCGCAGCCTTGCAGGAACGGGATACGACTTTCGAACTCAACGCCTTCAAAAGGCGAGTCCAAGATGGCTTCGAGCGGATCCAGCGCGCCTGGGCGGGCGGGAACATCGAGTCGGTCCGGCCGTGTATGTCCGACGGCGTATACGAGCGGTTCAACGTCCAGCTAGAGCTGTTGCGGGCTGCGCATCAGCGCAACCACATGAGCGGCGTCCAGGTGGATGACGTGGACGTGGTGGCCGTGACCAGCGATGGCCAGTTCGACGCGCTGCATGTCGCGATTCGCGCGACCGCAATCGACTACACGGTGGACACGCACAACGACAGGCTGATCCACGGCAACAAGCGAACGCCGCACTCGTTTATCGAATACTGGAGCTTTCTCAGAAAGCCCGGAGCCAAGACCCGCGACACCCCGGGCCTGCTCGAAGGGAACTGCCCAAACTGCGGCGGGGCCATCAAAGCCGTCGATGCAGCCACCTGCACATTCTGCGGATCCGTGCTGAACGCCGGCGAGTATGACTGGGTGCTGACCGAGATTACGCAGGAAGTCGTCTGGGATGTGGACCGAGCAGTCGCCGATCTGCCGGGCGTCAGCGAGCTGCGCAGCCGCGATGCAGACTTCAACACGCAGCATGTCGAGGATCGCGCATCTGCCACTTTCTGGCGGCTGATTGCCGCCGAGACGACCGGAAACCAGAAAAAGCTGGGGCGCTGTGCTAGCGAGTCCTTCGTCGCCGCAAAGCAGCATGGTATGAAGACTGATAACCAAGGTCGAGACACCTGGTTGTCCGGAGTTGCGATCGGGGCTGTGGAAATCCAGACAGTCCGCCGCGAGGGCGCCTTCGATTTTGCCGAGGTCATGGTGCATTGGTCCGCGAGCCGGGAGAATCACCCGGCCGCTCCAACCCGCTCCTACCGCCACACGCTGGTACTGAAACGGTCTGCCGAGGCGCAGTCCGTAAAGCATAACCTGCTGGCCAGCTGCCATTGTCCCGGCTGCGGAGCCCCAGACACAGCCTCCAAGAACCCCACCTGCGATTTCTGTGGGACGCCGCTGAATACCGGCCGCTACAGCTGGGTACTGGATAGCATCCATAATAGGCTTCACTCGCGGCATCAACGCCACGTGGTCTCTTCTGTCCCCCGCGAGTACACCGGCAGGGCCACGCTGGCAGACAAAGAAGTGATCGCCTGCGCCATCACCGTGATGTACGCGGACGGACACGTCGACGATCGCGAAGAGATGCAGCTCAACCGTTTTGCCAGAACACGCGGCATCCCGCCGAGCGAACTGGCGGACATCATCGACTCAGTCAACAAAGGTGACGGCGCAAGTATGGCCGCAGACTCTCCCGAGAGTGCCCGCGAGCTGATTGACACCATGCTGGCCATGTGCCTGGCAGACGGCCATGTGGATCGCGCGGAACGCCAGATGCTGAAGAACATGGGCGCAAAGGCCAACCTCACGGACTACGACATCGACCAGTTGGTCAAACGCAAACGCGCGGAGTTATATCGGGAGGCACGAGGTGCGGCATAACCATAATAAGGGTCTGATTCTTGCGATCTTTGCAACGCTTTTTGCGAACTCCGCAACCGCGGTCGAGAGAAGCTTAAAGGCGACAATGGAGCGTCTCGGGGCAGCCACTTTCTTGGAGCGCAAGGCCGCCTAACGCATCCTTTAAGAGGACGGAGAGGACGCCAGACCGCTGCTCGGGGCGGTGCTCAGCTCCGACGACCCGGAGATCGTCTATCGCGCAGCGTATATCCTGCAGCAATTGCGGGATGGCATCATGCCAGATACGCCGCCAGAAGTAGCAGCGGAACTCGCCCGCTATCGGGCGATCCATGCCGAAGGCAAGCGCTCCATGGTACGCAGGGCCTTGCAGGATGGTGAGTTCGCAGCTGCCGGGCGCTTCATCCGGGCGACGGGCAAGGCCCACCTAGCCGGAGTCTTGCGAGCAGTCCGCGTCAGCGACCTCCGTGCAAGTATGGCAGCCGCCGTACTGAGCGATCAGGAGCACATCCTCGAGATGATCCTACGGGAGTGCGCCAAGTACGACCGGGGCGCCGATGGCTACGCCGCCTGGCTGGCCGCGCAGAATCGCGTCGCTGATGGCATCGCCTGTTTCGAAAAGCACGCGCCGGATGCCCACGCCCCGCTGGTCTATCTGTACCGAGCAATCGGGCGAACCGACGAGGCGCTGAAGCTAGCCAAGGATGAAAGTGAGCAGCTACATGCCGGGCTGGCCTTGGAATTAGGCGACTGGTCTCAGGCTAGCAAGAAAGGCCGCCCGCACACCCAGGAACTGGTCAGCTACCTGCAATCAGGCGAGTGGCCAGACACGGCGCCCGATCTGTGGCAATTGGTCGCAACTGGCCAGTTTGACGAGGCTTTAGAGGGGTATCTGGCCACTCATCAGTATCATGACGCCTACGCGCTGCTGCTCCACCAGGGGCGCGTTGTCGAGGCACTCGACCTGTCCGAAGGTGAATGGACGGGACACGAGTATAACCGACTCTTGCTGCTGTCGCGGCACGGGCGTTCTGAGGCAGCAAGAGCAATCTGGGACAAATGGGCCCAAAACCTGACGCGCGCGGACCTCAACCAGCAGCTGGCCGTCATTGACGCGGCGGCGAGTATGGAGATCGATGACACGCTGAAGCAGTTACTGAATTCGAATTTGGTGATTCTGCAGAAACCGGAAGCCCTCTGGAGCTCCTTGGACGATGACTGGGAGCATACCATTGCAGCCGCGCGTTGCTCAAGACCGCACTCGACGCGGCCCCACAGGATGCCAGCCTGCACGCGATCTACGCGGTCACCTTTGACACAGGCGAACCGGAACGAGAGCAGCATCTCGAAATCGCCAATCTGCTGCCACTCGCGGACAGCAATGAGCGCGTGGCCCTCGGCAAGCCCCTGCACTCGCTCGACCTGCCACGGCTGGCTGAGAAGCAAATGGAACTCGCGCGCACCGCCTCCAAGCTTAGCGCTTGGCTCTACTCGGGTGTGCTGTCCCACCCGCCCACACCGAGTGCCAGTGCGCAGGCTTTCCGCACGGCTGCCAGGAACATCAAGACCTACCTGCTGATCTCGCCAAGTCGCAACGAGCACCACACCGTCTACGCCCAGTTACTCGGCGAGATGCATCGCTTTCAGGCAGCCGCCGAACTGGCCGCCGGTGATCCCGCCAAGGCTGAGTCAGAGTACCGCAAGATGATGGCGCTGAATCCGTCCGTGGATCTGGTTATCGAAGCAGTCACGCGCCTCGAGGCAGCTGGCGCGACCAAGGCCGCAGACAGCCTCTACAAGGCCAGGCACAGCCTCCTCCAAGAGCAGCTCGATGCGCTCCCAGATAGCGCCTTTGTCCGCAACGATGCCGCGTGGTTCATGGCAAACTGCAATCGAAATGTTGAAGAGGCAGTCGCGACCGCGACTCGAGCCGTGGAGCTAGCGCCAAACAACGCCGCAATTCGCGACACGCTTGCCGAGGCCTACCTCCGGGCGGGAAAACCTGAGGAGGCCGTCCGCCACCAAACCATCGCCGTACGGCTCGCCGTCATGGCTGGTGACGACTATGGGTTGCTGGCAAAACGCCTGCGCCAGATGCAGGAATCCGCCAAGCAAGACTGAGCTGGTAGCCAAGGTATCTTGGCCCATCCAAGCCGGGCAAAAAGGGCCAGAAAAAAATCGACTCGAGTCGACTCACATCGATAGCAATCGACTCGAGTCGATCTTTTTCTCTCAGTTTCGCGAAGCTGGACAGTCGCTCGTACGACCGGGTCTCCGTACCCGTCGCCAATTACTCGACGTGCACGGAGACACGTCGTACTAAGCGCCATAGAGCCGCAGGGCCCGCCAAGCAGAGAGACTCCGACTTGGCTCCTCTTTTATGCCCCAGTTTCCTCTAGAAATGCCTCAACAGCAGCTTGGAAAGAGGCGGGATCTACAGCAGGGTAGCGGTAGAGTTTCGGCAACAGTTCATCAAGGTAGAGGCGCAGTTTACTTGGCTCAACCAGGCCGTCGGCCAGCATTGAGGCGACATCAGTGAGGTCCCGCTCGTGGCTGCGTTCAAGCTTAGACAACGCTTGAGTGTAGAAATCGAGGTGATAAAACTCGGCCTTCCCAATACTTTCGATGTAAATCGACCGATCCTGCCAACCGGCCAACTCTGGAAGAAAGGCGTTAGGCACAACCAGTTCGACGTTCATCGATAGCGATTTTTTCAACATCGGTATCGCCCTGTAGATTGCGTCGCAATCTGGAACGATATTAAGATTGACATCCAGAGTAGTCGACCGCCATCCGTGCCATAGAGCACAGGCTCCGCCAAGCAGATAGACTCGACTTGGCTCATCCGCTGCACGACCGAGCGCTTTCATAAATTCCAGCAAGCGCCCGCGGTCTACTAACTTACGCATGCCCATGCCCGCTGAAAGCTAACTAATTGTCGGCGCAACGCATTGAAGCGCGAATGGGCATTATCGCCATGGATCTTCGCGAGGTAGTCGTACAACGCGAGCTCGGCATCCGGAATTGGCGCTTCGAGTTCTAGCCCCAAGTGACGAAGCCGGGTCGCGGCCATGGATATCACCAAGGCACTCTCACTTCGTATCCCAGATCTAAGATCGGCCAACCCCGTGGCGACCATCGCACCACCTGGGTAGACTGCGAGTTGTAGGCGATCGCTATTCATAAGATAAAAATACGGCGCCTTATCGGGTTTACAATGAGCGCCCGAGCTGAGCAGCTGAGCATCCGTGCCCGTCGCCAATTACTCGACGTGCNNCGTGCACGGAGACACGTCGTACGGGCAAGACCGGACTAGCCTAGGTTCTCGTCCGAGAACAGTGCCTGGGCGAATAGGTCGCAGTCGAAGGGCTGCAAATCATCGACGCCCTCGCCAAGGCCAATGTAGCGGATCGGGAGCTTGAGCTCGTCGTGAATCGCGACCACGACGCCGCCTTTGCTGGTGCCATCCAGTTTGGTCAGGCACAGCCCGTTCAAAGGCACGTACTTCGAGAACTCGCGGGCCTGCTGCAGAGCATTGGTCCCGGTAGAGCCATCGACCACGAGCCAACAGTGATGCGGCGCGCCTGGACAGGCGCGTCCAATGACGCGCTGGATCTTCTCAAGCTCATTCATCAAGCCAACAGCCGTGTGCTGACGACCAGCGGTGTCGATCAAGACGATGTCGTGCCCTCGCGCCACAGCTGCGGAACAGGCGTCAAAGGCAACGGACGCAGGATCGGCGCCGTGCTGAGAGGCAATGACTGGGCAGTCGGTACGCTCGCCCCAGATCTTCAGCTGCTCGCATGCGGCGGCGCGAAACGTGTCACACGCGGCCAAAACCGGACGCTTGCCCTGCGCTTTCCACATGGCGGCCAGCTTGCCGGTAGTGGTTGTCTTGCCGGAGCCATTTACGCCAACCATCAGAATGACGGTCGGGCCTTGGGACTCCAGCTTAAAAGGTGGCTGCTCCT
>DMTJ01000509.1:0-272 GCA_003477185.1 Lentisphaeria bacterium | reverse complement strand
GCTCATGACTTTCGACACATGCTGCCTGGCAGTCTCAATGATATCCGCAGCGGTCTTAATCTCGCCGCGGCCATACTTGTCGCGCAGATCGCCGACAATCGTCATGGACAGCCCGACGCCGAGGTCAGCGCCAATCAACGCTGCTTCGAGGCGTTCAAACGACTCGTTATCCCACGGTTTGTCGTCGCTAAAAGCGGTCGAAAACACGCGTACCAACCCGGTGGTCGTGCGTTGAAGTCCATGGCGAAATTTAGTAAATAGAGATTTCATAG
>DMTJ01000043.1 GCA_003477185.1 Lentisphaeria bacterium | reverse complement strand
GTTAATGGATCGTCGCGTGGACGGACTACTCGTACGCCCCTTCTCTGTGAAGATGTCCGAGGATTACGTGCATGAAGCCTGTGAGCGCTCGATTCCGACTGTGATTGTGAATTCCCCGTTGGATAGCATTGGGGATTTGGATTTCTGCGGGACCGATGACGTCGGTGGCGGGCGTAAGGCAGCGAGGCATCTGCTTGATCTTGGCCATCGCCGTATCCTGCACCTGACCTATCTGCACCAGTGTACCGATGTGTTGTCCCGAGAGGAAGGGTTTCGCCTCGAGCTTGAGGCTGTCGCCGGGACCAGTTGCCTGACGGTGCACGGCTGCGTGAGCAAGCCGACCGAGACTGAGAATGCATTGCGAGAGCTGCTGACAGGGCCAGATCGTTACACCGCTGTTTTTGTGGCGGGAGATGGACTGGCAGAGGTGGTCTATCTAGCTGCGCATCGCATTGGAATTCGAATTCCGGAAGAGTTGTCCGTAATCGGATTCTGCGATCTTGCTCAAGCTAGATACATGATTCCACCGCTTACGACAATGCGGCAAGATGGGTATGGCATCGGCAAGCGCGCAGCGATGATGTTGTTCGACCGCATGAGTGGCGGGGCCAAGGACGGTGAGGCCGTGAGCGTGCGGCTCCGCACTGAGATGATCGTCCGTGAGAGCACCGCGCCGCCCTCTGGTTCCTGAGGAGCGGGTTCCATTAGTTGTGATGAAGGCCTTACTTTTTACGGCAGTCCTGAGCGGGCTGATTCTTTGTAGCTGCCAGCCGCCGCTCGCGCCTATCCCGGAAGAACGAAAGCCGCAGGCGGAGGCGCTTCCCGAGGAGAAACTTCCGGCGGAAGGGCTGCGTGAGAAGGACCGCCTGGCCTTTCTTTTCACGGAGATCACCATGCGCTTCCCGTGTGAGGTTAAGGATCAGGTAAACGAGATGCTTCCCCGCGTCCATACCGTGACGTTCGCTGAAGAGCTGGGGCCGATTGATGGTGAGCTGGTGATCCAGATTCCGGCGGATGTGGTCCGGGTTTGGAAGCTCTTCACCAGTCTAGACATTCATGGCAGCGGGCTTGGCCTGCACGGGCAGGAGGTCACCTTTGACACGCCGCAAGGCGAGTATCACTTCGACTTCTGGCGCAAGGACGATGTCATGCTTTCCGGGCATGCAAGCAAGATGGTGATCTCCGACGGGGATGAGGACTACAAGGGCTACCGCATGATCGTGAAAGGGCAAGGACGTATCGATCGCATCCTGCTGCGAAATGGAGGCGGGGTTTCCGCATTTTTTGACGACGGGCCTTGGTCTACGTTAGGAAAGGATAGGCCCGTCGAGCCCGTGGAGATTTTGGTGGACGCCACGAATCGCCGCGCCATCGGCGGCAGCGTCCGGCTCGAGCGGGAGAAGTTCTGGCGGGTAGCCTCACACAACAATGCCCATCCCGGCGGCCTGCTCGCCGCCGAGTACTGCGCCGAGCGTGGGTTCTTTCCAGGCCGCGGGATTTGGAAGTTGGACGGGCTGACCCACTGGGGCTATGGCGGTCGAGTCCTTAAAGAGAATCCCAAGAAACGAGGTGTCCCGGTGTACTCCGACTTCGATGGTCTGGAGCTGGACGTCGAGACTAAGGAGACCCGTGAGGATGCTTTCCCGCGTGATTTTAAGCATGCGAACTGTTTCGATAACTGGCCGCCTTTCATGGCTCTCCAGAACACGCGCGCGAAGAATCACAGGGGCACGCCCGCGGACTTTCAGGAAGCGGCCAAGCTGGCGTCTGCAGCGATCGGCTGGCAGAAGGCGGTGGACGGAAGGAACGACTTTTGGTGGGAGGTCAAGAATGAGTCTACGATTACCGAGGAATGGGTGCTGCACGGTGAGGAAGGCGTAGACAGCTGGGGCAAGCTGGCAGAGTTTCATAACATTATGGCGGACGCGATCAGGAGCGCGCATCCGGATGTTCTGGTCGGCGGGCCCGCCAGCGCTTGGATGGCGCTGCACCATGCCGACTTCGATCTTGCCCGCAAGCAACTGCGCTTCATGGATGAGACCAGGGGCCATTTGGATTTCTACTCGCACCACTTCTATGAAGGCAAGGAGCTGGTGCTGTCCGCCGGGGATAGCTACCCACAAGGCTATCTGATGGGCAGGCTTGAGGGCTGTCTGGACTTGTTGAGCAGCCACATGGTGATCACCGATAACGTGCGGCCGTTTTTGATCAGCGAGACTGGGACGTTGTCCGATCGAACCACGGAGCTGGGGATCTGGCTGAATACCAAGAACATGAGCAGCTATCTGATGCGCTACATCAAATATCCAGACCGGATTGATCTGGTGAATCTGTGGCTGGTGCCATATGCCTGGTGGGATAAGAACGGCCATGAACTATTCAACCCTGATGAATCGGGCAAGCTCGTTGTCGACGAACGCGTGGGTTACTTGCTCGAGCTCTGGCGTGACTTTCGCGGGGATCGCCTCCCGTACAGGATTCAGAGTCAGGCCACGGATGTGCACGTGCATACAGTTGTCGACGGCAAGACAATCTGGGTGGCCATCAATAACCTCAACGCCCACCGCATCGCGGCCGACATCTCACTGCTTGCCGGCGATGCCACAGTTCAGCGAGTTGAGCAGCTTAGGCTCTATTTCGATCGCGCCAAGATAAAGTTCGAGACCCATACCCGGAGGGGCCTGACGGCCCTGCCGGTCGCGGTGGAAGAAACCAGCCTAGTCAAGATTACTTTGGATCGCGCGCCACAGACCGGCGATGTCCTGGACGAGCGCACGTATTACGGGGACAGGACGATCCAGGCTACAGGCGAGGACGCAGAGTTCGAGGTGGCGCTCCCGTCTGGCGAATTCGAGCGAGCACAACTGCGGGGGTGTGTATCGCGGAATGGCGGCTTT
>DMTJ01000235.1:4557-12191 GCA_003477185.1 Lentisphaeria bacterium | reverse complement strand
GGGAGCCCATGCCTGCCATTACAGGCCTCGATCCGGACCACATCCCCGATCAGGCGCTCGTCCAAGATCTGCCTGCGCGCCTTTAAAATGCAGCCATCCCAGTGCCGATTGTGGTACGTGGTTACGACCAACCCTCGCGCCTCCGCCTCTGCCGCCATCTCTCGGCAGTCATCTGTCGTGACTGCCATCGGCTTCTCTACGCAGACATGCTTGCCCGCGCGGAGGCACTGCAGCGCCAGCGAGGCATGCGTGTCGTGCGGCGTAATCAGAGTCACCAAGTTTACATCCGACTCAGCCAGCATCGCCTCCACCGTGGTGTAGGTCTGAATCCCCGGAAATTCTTCACGAGCAACAGCGAGCCGCTCTTCGTTCAGCTCTACCACCGCCAACGGCGTCATTCCAGCAAGCTGCATCTGCTGCAGGTGTGCTCGCCCCATATTGAACGCGCCGCCGTAACCAATGACGCCTACTTTGATCTCTGCTGCTGATGCGAAGGCACTCATGCGCCGCTCCTCTCTTCAGGTTACACGTTTAATCGGATAACGATTAGCTTTCCGGCAAGCGCCCAGATGTCGCGCCGATATCTGCCAAAATCCAGCCGACCATTCAGCGTTTTCGCCGTCCCAGCCACAGAAACGGCAACAAACCAGCCAGTGGCACCAGCACTCCCACCAAAAGCAGCAGCGCGTTGCTCTGATTGTGGCCGTAGTGCAGCAGATTGTGCAGCCGCACGTAATAGCCATCCAGCCCGATCGGTGCCAGCATCGCCCAGCAGGTAATGCTCTGCGTCGCCCAGATCGTCGCCAGCCACCAGCCAAAAAATAGTGCCGTTCCCTCCATGCGCAGCGTCAGCAGAAAGCGGCTTGCCAGCCGCGGTGCCATCTGAATCACCTCCAGATTGCTCTGCCCATGACGCACCACTGCCACAGCCACAATCGGGAAACACAACAGCGTCAGCGCCACCACCAGCGCCGCGACAGACGTCTGGCCTGAGCGAGGCAGTGCCACCATCAAAAGGGATGTTGGCAACGCACCGACCAGTGCGGGCACGCATACCACTAGTAGCCAGCCACGCCGTCTCAGGCAGACTGCCAAAACCAATGCCAGCAGCGCCGCCAGCGCACTGAGCCAAAGCGTTCGCCACAGCAACTGCAGCGAACCCGGCGGTAGCCCGCCCGGCTTTGCGATCTCCGCAACTGCCACCCAGACCGGATACAGCACCGAGACAGCCACCACGCCAAGCACCACCAGCCCCCCCCGTCCAGCTCGAATTCGTCGCCCCTTCCCCGGCAACTGCCCAGCATTGCGGAGTTCGCAAACCAACCAGCCAACGATTGGCAAAGCAGTCAGCACCGGCACCAGCGCTCGCCACAGCGAAGCCCGCAGCGGAATTCCGCCAGCGTGGGCATCAAACAGCGCAACGGACCAACTCGGGACCGAAAACAGCGACGCCATCTCAAACTCCGTAAAGGCCAGCAGCCAGACGACGGAGAACGCAAGCGCATCCGCGCGGCGATACTCCTGAATCTTCAGCCACAGACGCCGCGGACGAGATAACCGATCCCCACACTGCGCCGCGATCCACGCCGCAGATTCCGTAGCTCGCGTTCCCGACAGCCCCACAATCACCGCCGCCAGGCTCGAGAACCGCACAGCCAAAAGTGAATCGTAAAGGCTGAGCCGAAGATTGGGCGCGTGCATCAAATGCAGCATTGCGTCCCCGTAGGCATATGCCAACAGCAAGCTCGGCATCAGCATGGGCAGCAAGATGACAAGCCAGCGCCTTTTGGCCCCGGCCAGCGCCCAAGTACTCAGCGGATGTGCCAGTCCCACCGCCACGACAGTGACCAAGCCGCAGCGTAGCCCAGATAGTAGGCAGGCCTCGAACGAAACGCTAAAACTCGCGGTCAGATCAGAGAAGCCCAATCGTCCATCGCTACCACGCGTGGAAGCAAGCGCCAAGTCTCCACGTGCCGCGCCGTATCACCGGGCTTGATCGTTTCCGCCGGGGCCATGCTTTCCATCTCGACCATAAAATTTTTCTCGCCCACGTAGAACGCCATGTTCGTACCCAGCGGATACTGAAACGCCCGGTTCGCATCGTACGGCGTTTGCTTGCAAAACGTACAAGCACGCGCCGGGTCAGTCATCACCTGCAAGCCGCGCTGCGCCATCAACATGCGCTTATTTACGCGCCCCTTGGGCTCGATCGTAAATAGCTCTTCGGTAGTGGTAAACTGGTCATCTGCCAGCCCCCCTTCGCCGCCAGCCCAACAGCGAAACGACGTAATCTGCGTGTAATCCCAGTCCGATCCATCACCAAGCGGCACAAAATAACGCGTGCCATCCGCTGGCAGCGTACAAGTCAGAGCCCACAGGCTCGTCCCATACAACATTGGCCCTGCGTTCGTCACGAAGTTCTCGACGCTCACCGTCTCCGCATCCACTACGGTTACCGTGATTCCGCGGCGAGTGCGGTTGCCCTCGTTCAAGGCCCCCGTGATCGTGATGCTATCGGCCGACTCTGCTACCGTGCACGGCCCGTTGTCGGGCGCGTATGTGTCCTCGGACTCATCGGCCAGTGACGTTGCACACCACACCCGATGCCCACCGCGCAACGACCACTCCCCGCGACTCAACGCCCGTTCGTAGTCCCAGAACAGCAAGTTCTCACCGTCCGGCAGCGACAGCCAAGCGATCCGCGGTCCCACATCCGTCACGATGACCATTCGCAGCCCCTGCGTCTTTACCTCAATCGCTTCGTGCCCGTCAAACTCAACCTTCTTAAAAGCCATACTCGTATCCTTCTCGCTTCCCGTTATCCGCGAGACTAATCGCGGAGATCGCTTATTCTCTTTCTGGCGCGCTCGGCCGCAGCATCAAAGCGCGCCAGCGACTCCGGCGAAAGACCACTCACCAGTCGATCCATCCTTGAGTCGCTCAAACTCTCAAACCGGCTTTGCAGTTCATCCAAAGAGAAAAACCGCTCCGCCACATCTTCAGAGTCGGGCCGCAACTCGATCGTCTGGGCCTTGCGTCGCTTGTCCCGATCACTCAACGTCTGCCTCTACCTTAGATTGCCAGACCACGCGCCCCACGAAAAATGGGCCAAGTCCGGCGATATACTCGCTTGTCTGGACGGTCGAGCGCATTCGTTGCACCACTGCGGACAGCGGGTGAAGATCTGAGCCGATCAGGCCGATCATAAAGTCATTGTCTTGCCGGTCCAGACCATAGGACGCGAGCCGTACATCCGCCGCGTACCCGGCCGCTGCAAACGAGCGGCCGATCATCCCATGTTCCATCAAAATCTTACGCTGCTCTTCCGGTTTCAGCAGGGCAAACGCTCCCGTGCGCCGCAAGGGGTACCAGATTGCCCATGGTGCGTCCGCATTCGTCACAGTCCGCGGCATCTTCTCCAACAGCCAGTAGATCGGATTCGTCTCGTATCCCTGCGTGTACGTGCGCCCCATCAGGCATTGCTCATCCACCACCCCAAGCTCGCGAAATGCGGAGTTCGCCACAAACGAGCGAACAGTCGTCACGAAGTGACCGGGATCCTCACTCCAAGTAAGCAGCGCGGTCTGGTGGGGGTTCATAGCATCCGCGTATAGAACCGAGGCAAAGCTCGCAGCTCGCAACTCGTCCACCAAAGTCGCAGTCTCAACCTGCCCCTCGAATACCGTCAGCGATACAAACAGCCGCCGATCCAAGGAGACCAAATCGCCATCCGCATCGCGGCCTTTTTCGCTGATATCAGGCGGATCAAATCCGGGGTGTGCCATGCGGGCCTCCTAGAAAAAACGTACCAATAGCGATTCGCCACCAGAAAGCAATGAGCCGTTCGATCTCACAGGGCTATCAGGATGGCGCGTGAGTTCTCAGCCCCAGGGGCCACCCAAGAAATCCACTCGATTCGATTTCATTGCAGCTTTCGCAAAGCCCAGCCCCAAGCAAGGCCACTCCATATCGGTAATACTGCCGATATCCAACGGATCGAACTCGCCGAAGCCGTGCAACGGAAAATCCTGCGTGACAACTTTCTGCTTCTTCGGCCTGTGTCTGGGATCATTTACCCGCAGGCGAACGCCCGAAAGTGCCTGCTGCGAAACCTCCACTTGGCCTGGATTCTCGCTGCTGCCATACAAGATGCCGTTCTCCAGACGATCCACCGCCAGAGTCAGAAAGCCACCCGCCTGCAAATGCGCAATCAAGTCCGACTTGTTCCGCCGCGCCAGATGCCGCCTCTTCGGATTTGTCACTAGCTGCTCCACGCGCTCCATCGAAATTTCCAACTCGCCAAACTCTGTCCCCAGCTTCACATGCCCGCCATCAATTCTAGCCAGCGCACCGGTCATCTGGTCAGCGTTCAGGAAGCGAATCGTATCCTGCTCAATCTCTTCCTCACCCTCCTCTAAACGCGTCTCGTCCCAGCCCAGTCGGGAAATCCAACTAAACGTGGTCGTGCCGTGCAGACCGGTCAGAACCAGAGACGTCCCGGCCTTTCCTTCCGCCAGTGCCACATCGTTAAACTCGGCAAGCTTACGGTCATTCAGCGCTATAACGCCTCGACCGTTGACGAGATCCAGCGAAAAGCGATAGGTCTCCGCCTTGCCTTCTACCGGAGCAATCGTGGCGTATCCCACCCGGTTGTGGGCTCCACGCCCCCGTCGATGCAACTGCACATTATTCCTTGCGAACGCCACTGTGATCCCACGGCCGGTATACAGCCTACTTCCTTGGAAAAAAAACGCGATGTTCGCATACCGATATTCCTGCGACCACAGGATCGTCACCTCGAACTGCGCCTTGTTCGGAATCACGACATACTACCCGATTGAAGCCCGATTATGCAGCTTGAGCCCCGCCTCTGATTCATTCACCGTTCCGTTCACCATCCAATCCGAGAGCCTCTCCCCGCCAGAAAAATTCAATAGGGTGTGCCGCGGGCAACCTCAACTATTCTCCGCCACCCTGCCCGCACGACGCGTTCCTAATTCCCGCTTTGCTGCTGCTCTACGGGAGTCCATCACCATGCGTTCGGCCCGTGGCCCTACAGAATTCAGCAATCCCCCGCTACCGCGAGTTCTCACGCGGAGTATGGCTCATTCTCCCAAAGAAAATCGTTCATTTTGCCACTGAACATCATGCTGGATCTCCGACTCGCCACCCTCATGCACGCCGATTGGATTGCAAAACTACAATTTACCTTTAAGATCCCCTCTTTTGTGTGCCGACAAAGGAACGTTGACTGCGTGTTTTCCTTTACCTACGTAGAACTGATGAACTGGGCCTTCTGGCCTACGACAAAAATCCCGCTCGATACCGGGACCATCATGATCTCGGGTCCCAACGGCAGTGGTAAGACCACCTTCCTGGACGCCTTGCGCACCCTCCTGCGCGTCCCCCGCCTCAGCTCGTCCAGACGCGCTGGTGACTACCTCTCACCCGACGTAAAAACCGCCGTAGTCAAAGCCGTCGTCACCAATACGACCAGCCACGCCGAAGAGCGTCGCCCGTTTGAATCCAAGGGCATCACCAGCGATCTCGTCACCCTCGTCGTACAACTGACCCGCAAAGGCGGACGTTGGGAACGACGCTTTCTCATCCTCGCAAACGACGTCCCGCTCGACAACCTGCGCCGAATGCCGAAAAGCGACTTCATGACGCCCGAGGCCTACTCCCACGTCCTGCGCAGCGCAGGCTTCACCGATGCCCTGCTTAAAGTGCTAGCCCTCGAACAAGGCCAGACAGACAAGCTCTGCGAAAAGTCCCCCCGGGAGCTCATGGATCTGCTTCTGGATGTCCACGGTGACAAAAAGGTCCTCGAGCGCTACCGCGATGCGCGTCAGAACTACCACGCGGCGAACATGGAAATCAGCCAACTTGGCGCTCGTCTGGCCGAAGAACAAGCCCGCCTTGTCGTCGCCCAGCGCAAGGCAGAAGCCTTCCAGCGATACGAAAAACTCAGCGCTGAGAAACGCGAGATGCTCGCCACCGTGATGCCGCAGGCTGAGTACCGCAGCGCCCGCGAAAGCATCGAAGACGCAGAGCTCATTATTCAGGACGGAAAAGGCCAACTCGGCCCGATCGACCGCGAGATTCTCGATGTCCAAGCCCAGCTCGCCAACGCCGATGCCGCGCTGGATGCCCGCAAGCGCGCCATCATCACGGCGCGCGAAGAGAAGGACGAGATCGGCCGCGATGAGCGAAACAAGGACATCAGGCTCAACACCCTCGTCCTCGAGCGACGCAGACTGGACGAAGCACGAGCCGCCAGCGCCGACATCAAACCAGAGCCGCTTGAGCCACTGCGCGAGAAGCTGGTCGAGGCGCGTCGCACCGTGGCACGCTTTGAGATTGAACTTGAGACCATCCGCCAGGAACTTCTGAGCCGCGAGCACGAACTCTCCGGAATCAGCGGCGAGCAACCCGCCAAGATCTATCCTCACTACGTAAACGACTTTACGCGCCTGCTTGACGACAACGACATCGAGCACGATCTACTCTGCGACGTCACCGAAATCCTCGACACCTCGTGGCAGCTTGCCATCGAATCATTGATTGGCGGCAATCGTTTTCTCGTCCTCGTCGGCAAGCGCGATCAACAGCGGGCCCGCGAACTTGCCGAGAAAGCCCGCTACCGCGCCTACATCGTAGATCGTGACAAGCAGCCACCCGTCCCCAGCGGCACGCCACCCGGCGACTCCGCTGCCGCCCATGTTCGCTTCGACATCGACCGCGTCCCCGAATGGGTCACCGACACCCTCCGCCGCACCGCACTTGTCGAAGACGTCAAGTCCGGCATGAAAGGCTCCCGCAACGCCACCTCCGTAACCCGCCAAGGCTATCGCCAAGACCGTCGCGGTGGGATCTCCATAGCCGTCGATCGCTTCTACTGCGGCTCCCTCGGCCAAACCGCCCAGGCAGACTCCGCCCGCCATGACGTCGACCGCCTCCGCAGTCGCGTAGGCCAGATTAAGAAATCGCGCGATCAGGCAGAGCAGCAGGCCCAAGACTTTGAGCGCCGCATCAAGATTCAACAAGCACTCCTTCAAGCAGAAAACGTCGACGAGCGTTATGACGAGCTCAGCCGCGAAATACGCAGCGCCAATGATGAGCACAAATTTGCCGTTAAAATCAAGGTCGAGGCAGAGCGCAAACTCCTCGAAACCGTCGAGACTCTGAACAACTTCGAGCACGACACCACCGATCGCCGCCGCTGGCTCAAAGAACGGCTCGAAGAGCAGAGCGATCTCGCCCGCGAGTTACAAGATTGCCAAAAATCCATCGAGAAAAACCGAAAGGTCCTCCACGACATTCGCCTGCGGCTCGACACCAGCCTGCTCACCGACGCAGCCTTGGAAGAAGTCCCCACAGTCGACGAACTCACACCCCGCCTCTACGCCATCGACACCATGCTTAACGAGTACGAAGAGCCGCCAGAAGACACCAGCGTGCACGTCTTCGAGCAGCACCGCGCTCAGTTCGAGCGCCAGCGCGAACTCTACCAAGACCATGAAGACGGTCTCCGCAACTGGGAGACCGAGTATCGTCTCGCTCGGGAGAAGTACGTCGTAGTCGTCGAGCACACCATCCGCGAATATCGCCGCTGCATCATGAGCCTCGCCGAG
>DMTJ01000235.1:0-4506 GCA_003477185.1 Lentisphaeria bacterium | reverse complement strand
TGAGCCTCGCCGAGCGCGCCGGCGTCTTTGCGGAGGTCATCGTCCCCAACCTCCGCGAGCAGACTGACCTCGAAGACGCCGAGCTAAACGTCCGCTTTGGCTTTGACGGCAAGCGCGCCGTAGACGTCGCCGGTGCCACCCATTCTGGTGGCCAGCGCGTCGTCGCCAGCCTGGTCCTCCTGATGTCACTCGCCACCTCCGGCGGCAACAGCAACGGCGGCTTCTTCATCATCGACGAGCCCTTCGCCCATCTCAGCATCGAGCGGATTGACGACGTCTCCGACTTCCTCTCGCGCACCGAGTCACAGTTTATCCTCACCTCGCCCACCACGCACAACGTCAACGTCTTCGACGCCGCGCGCCTGCAGCTAAACTTCCGCATCAAGAAACCCGATGCCAAGTTCGCCCCTGTCCCCACCATCATTCGGCGCTAGTGGGAATCTGAATCTCCAACAGCCAACAGCAAGTATCCAATGATGCCCAAGTCCGACGCACATGCTCGACGGTCTCTATTTGGCAATTGGACATTCCAAGAGTACGCACCCCGTTGGAGTTCTCAGCTTTAGATGTGCCACACTACGTCCTGCCGCCTAGTATCGGCCCCAACTAAGCGCCCTGCCCGCAAGACCGCCGGCGACAAAGAGCGAAAAAATCGACTCAAGTCGACTGCTGTCGCTGGGAGTAGACTCGAGTCGATCTATTTTCGGGCCAGCTCCCCATCCCCACCGCACGCCCGCGTCGCCAACCCCCGCCAATCATGATCTTTACCGCCCGCGACAAAACCCTCGATTGCAGCGCCCGCCCCTTGATCATGGGCATCCTCAACGTCACCCCCGACTCCTTCTCCGAGAACGGCGCTAATTACCAGCCCGACGTAGCTGTCGCCAATGCCCGCCGCATGATCGAACAAGGCGCCGACCTGATCGACATCGGTGGCGAATCCAGCCGTCCAGGTGCCGACACCGTCGCAGCCGCCGAAGAACAAGCCCGCGTCATTCCCGTGATTTGCGAACTCCGCAAATCCACGGACGTCTTGATCAGCATCGACACCTACAAGGCCTCGACCGCGGCCGCTGCCATAGCTGCTGGCGCCGACATCATCAACGACATCAGCGGCTTCCATCGCGACCCGGCAATGAAACAGGTCGCAGCCGAAACCGGCGCAGGCTGCATCGCCATGCACATGCGCGGCAACTCACAGACCATGCAAGGCCTGACCGACTATGCGGACATTATCGAAGAGGTCGCCAGCTACTTCCAAGAAACCATCGCCATGCTCACCACTGCCGGCGTTACGAACTCCGCAATCATGCTCGATCCCGGCATTGGCTTTGCCAAGACCGTCGCCCAAAACCTACTCCTGCTGCGCGAACTCCGGCAATTCCAACGCCTCAACCATCCCCTCTTAATCGGCACCTCGCGCAAGTCATTCATCGGCCGAACCCTCCAGCTCGACGATCCCACGGATCGCATTTGGGGCACGGCCGCGACGATGGCCTGGAGTGTAGCCTGCGGCGCCCAAGTCCTCCGCGTCCACGACATCGCAGAAATGCGCCAGGTCTGCGACATGACCGCCGCCATCACCGGCGCCCAGCCATGAACCCAATCGTTCCTGTGAGTCGCCAGAATCGGCGTCATTTCACGTCGGCGATTCTCTGGTACTCAGCGCTTGGCCCAATGAGGCGACCTCCCTTTCGCAAATGAAAGGATCAAGACTAGCGCCTGCGGTGGCTAACAGCAGATTCGGAAAATCGCCAGCCACCAAGAACAGGGGTTGTTCCAGACCGGTCGGCAACAGCTCTACTCGCTTCGCCAGCTGCGAACACCGGCCTCTGGCCAGAAGTAGCCGCACCAGCAGGCCCAGCGTTTGCCTGTATCTGAAAGCGCTTTGATTTCAGCTTGCTGCCATGCGTGCCAGTAGAAGGATACCTAGACCGGCAAAGAAACCGATTGCTGCAAATTCAGTCCGACATAGACCTTCTAAACTGCGTAAGCCGAATACTCTCCTCACGCTACTGCAAGAGCAATACTCGCAAGCGCCCCGCCGGACTGTGCTTCAGCCAGTCAAATGTTCAGACAAACAAGCCAGCGCAATGGCCGGATGACCACGCCCACTGGAAGTTGTAGCCGCCTAGCCAGCCGGTCACATCGACGACCTCGCCGATAAAATAGAGCCCCGGAACTTTACTGGACTCGAAGGTTTTGGATGACAACTCCGCGGACTCCACGCCGCCGATGGTAACCTCGGCTTTGCGATAGCCTTCGGTGCCGCCAGGCTTAACCTCCCACTCGTGAAAAAGACGAGTCAGTAACTGGATATCGCGCTCGTTGAGTTGGCGGATGGGCTTGCTGGGGAGATGCAATTCGAGAAGGCGTTGCACCAGCCGGGCTGGCAGGTGGGTAGCGAGCATGGTCTTCAGTTCGGCGGCGGGACGGGGGCGCCGCCATGTGGCCACTTCGCTCACGAGTTCGAGATCTGGCAGCAGGTCGATAGTGATACTCTCGCCCGGCTGCCAATAGCTGGAGATCTGCAAGATGGCGGGCCCGCTGAGACCTTTGTGCGTGAAGAGCATCGCCTCACGAAAGCTCTGCTTGCCACAGCGCAGGCGAACCGGCGTTGACACCCCGGAAAGGCCGTCATAGCGCTCCAGATCGGCTGCTGTAAAGGTGAGCGGGACGAGCCCAGGCCGGCAGGGCACGATGCCAAGGCCGAACTGACGCGCAATGTCGTGCCCAAAGCTGCTGGCCCCCATCTTGGGGATGGAGAGCCCGCCGGAAGCGATCATTAGGGAGCTCGCGCTGTAACTGGCAGTGGCGTCGCTCAGTTCGAACTGGTCCTGTTTGGTGACTGACTGTATCTGGCATCCCGTCCGGATTTCGACCCCGCCCTGTCGGCATTCGTCCAAGAGCAGATCCACCACCAGGCGGGAGCGGTCATCGCAGAACAACTGGCCGAGTGTTTTTTCGTGGTAGGCGATCTCATGCCGTTCAATCAGATCGATGAAATCCCACGCGGTGTAGCGCTGAAAGGCAGATTTGCAGAAGTGGGGGTTGGCAGAGATGTAATTGTCTGGCCCGGCTTGAATGTTGGTGAAGTTGCAGCGGCCGCCGCCCGAGATAAGGATTTTTTTGCCCACCTTCTCTGCGCCTTCGAGCAGCAACACCCGGCGGCCACGCTGGGCGGCAGTGCTCGCACACATCAGGCCTGCCGCCCCCGCGCCAATAACGATCACGTCGGCTTGTGTCATACTCTAGCCTGGATACTTCATGCGATTCGTAACGAAAGGGTCTACTGGGCGTAACATCAGCCAGTTACGGCAGCGAGTCTGATACAGTCGTGTGGAGACACATCGAAGCCAGCGAGAAATGTAAGTGACTGAGGGCGCGTGCATCAGGGCTTTGCAATAGAATCCCGGGAATTAATCAGGCGAAGACTGCCCACAATCTACTCGCTGAGCTGGCAGTCGGGCAGCGTCTTCGTCTAATTAGTTGCGGAGTTCGCAGAACCGGCAACTTCTAGCCGCTGGATCTTTGCTCAGCTTTGTGGCTGTGTTGCCCCTGTTCTGCAATGAGCGTGCGAGTCGCCCGCGCCCCCAGCATCTGCCTTGGGGAACCTGCTACTGGTGTGCCCGGCGTGCGGAGCCCGCAACTGCTACGCTCGTAATCTGTGGTCTGGGAGCTAGATTCCTCATTGCTTTATCGTGCATCAACGAAAATAAAAATCAGCAAGGATATTTTACTATGAAAAACACTCTGAACAGTGCATTGATCATCGGCATTCTCGGCGCATCACTTCTCACCGTGAGCTGCGCAAAGAATCCAGCGGATGATGTGGATGCAGCAAAGACCTCAGACGCGGCGCCTGCCGCTGAGAAAACAGATGCCGCAGTGGAGGCGGCGACTTACACGATCGGCGGGGCGTCCAAACTTGAGTGGGTGGGCTCAAAGGTCACGAACAGTCATGAAGGCGGCTTCAAAATGTTTTCTGGAACCCTGTCGACTGCTGCCGACGGTACGTTGAGTGGCGCGAGTGTGACAATCGATATGGATTCCACATTTTCAGATAGCGCGAAGCTGACCGGTCATCTGAAGTCTCCAGACTTTTTTGACGTCGCCAAATTCAAGCAAGCAACATTCGAGATGACCAGTTCCGAACCCGGAGCAGGGCCGAGTCAGATCACGCTTGTCGGCAATTTCACGCTGCACGGCGTCACTAAGCAGATCACGTTTCCGGCGCAGGTCAGTGCCAGCAAAGAGTTGGTGACATTGAAAGCCGAGTTCTCGATCAACCGGCTAGATTTCGGAGTCGCGTACAAGGGAAGGGTTGACGACTTGATCCGTGAGGAGGTCGTGATCAAGGCGAATTTCCAAGCGACTCGGTAACCAGAGAGCGGTCATGGTCCTTTTTGACTCTCCCCGGCCGCGACGAGTGCCTGTGAATCCACGCTATGGAGTTTTCCTGCAGTGGGTACAGATCCTATTTTCGAGATAGAGCGGCCGCACCGC
>DMTJ01000437.1 GCA_003477185.1 Lentisphaeria bacterium | reverse complement strand
TAGGATTGGATCACCCGACTTAATCGCCTGCCTGAGCGGTTCATGATCATAGGCGCGCAAATCACGCTTAAACCACACAATATTCACTGTTTCTACCTCAACTTCGGAGAAATAGCCTTGGGACGACTAGGGATCGCCGTGGTCCCGGCAAGGCGTAACCCGGGTGGCACGAGAGGATGCTGGCGCCGCTACCGGCTTCTGGCTCGCAGCGGCAGAGAAAAGTAGCCTCGCGTCGCACCTGACAGCGCGCTCAGGCCACCATTCCCACTCATCAGGTCGCCAGCAAGTCCGAAAACTTACAGATCTTTGATGCGATCACTGGCCTATCCCCATGATTTGCGGGATCTACTGCGTGGTCAGACTGAGCGATAGTTTTCTGGCGAATCCGTCGAATAATGGCTTCCGCCCCCCGACTCATTGGCCCTTGGTGTCTGGGGCTGGGGCTGGTCCAATCCAAGAATGTGAGAGTTTCTTGTGGTTCTGTGTCGCATGAATCAGGGCACTCTGAACCTGTTCCAAGACGCGTAAACTGGCTTGCTTATCGTTTGGGCCAGTGAATTGTAGGCTGGTTTACGCGGCTTTTCAGCGCGTGACAAGCGGTTTGAGGCAGGAGTGGATAAATGGGCATGTGGCACATTGGCTGGGATGTTGGTGGCTGGGATTGTGAGCGAAATGCCAATAGCCGAGACGCGGTGGCGATCCTCGGAAGCGACGGGAAGATGCTGGGCGTTGCATGGCGGGGGAATTTACGAACCGTAATTGGTCAGTCGGATACAGCATCGGAGTGGGTCGCAGCAATCGCCCAACTTTGTGAGATAAACTTCCCTACAGACCAGAAAGCCGTCTTTGCGATTGATGCTTCCCTGGGGTTCCCGGCAGCTCTTCTTCGTCTCTGTGCAGGTGTGCCTGTGCATGATGAGGGATGGCGTTCAGCCGCGAATCCTTATCTCTTTCGCGAAGCGGAGCGTTACTTGCACCGTCAGGGGTTCCGTCCGATGTCCCCGATCAAGGACATGATTGGTTCTCAGTCAGCGAAAGTCTTGCACGCGTTGCATCGATTCAAATTCAAAAATAACCCGGGAGGAGTATGGGCAACGCATGACGGGTTTCAAGCTTTGGAAACCTACCCGACTGCCTGTCGACATGCGCCAGCAGTCCTTAAAATCCTTACACGGAGCAAAAAACAGGCTAATTCAGACAGGGAGGATGCGCGCGTCTGCGCTGCGATTGCTTTGCTTTTTCAGCAGCGGAGGAAGGAGCTTGTGGGGCCACCTGAGGGGCTGGATCAAGCCGAGGGCTGGATCTGGCATCCGCAAACTACGGATGCTGCGTTCGTTCCAGACTGACTTGCGCCGACTGCGGCCCCTCTCACCGTGCAGTATTATATGCTCAGTGCGCCGTAGGGGGCCTAGCCACCGATGCTGCTGCGTCGCCCCCGAGCAAGGCAGCGCACAGGCTTCGGCGGAGGAGAGGCCTGAGGCCCAAGGTGCGACCCTCTATCCATGTGGCAGTCAGTAGGTATGCGTGATAGGGGCCGGCTCTATACCGAGTCGATTTAAGCATTCGATGGCCGCGGCCTCTGCAGACCGCAAGGCACCCTCAACACTGCCATGCAGACAATGATCGCCGCAGGAGAGTATCTCCGAGGAAGTAGCCGGCGTGTCGGCCTTTAAGCCCGAGCCAGCCTCCCGAACCGGCAAAGCGCCGGACACATTTTGAACAGCAAGAATCCGCCAGTTGACAGATTGGGGAAACCAAGCGCCCAACTCATAGCGCACTCTATCCGCTACAGCACCGGGTTCGACCAGACCCAGCGCCTGCGCAGCATCCCCAACGACGGTGACAGTAACGAGAGCGCGGCCATCGGCGCCGTAGCAAGGTTGGACATCGGATGGCACCGCAAGGTGAGCAATCGCGTTCTTACCAAGTTCGTAGTCGCCGTTTAGTAGCAGGTAACCGCCAGGTGCCGGCGAGTGCTCCGCATCAAAGTGCAGTGTCCATACACTGCGACTGTCGCTTGCCCCAACGGTAGGATGAGCTACGATTATCTGAGCCGCATCCTCCACACGGTCGCCAATCAAAACCCTCCGTGAATCAATAGCACGTGCTGGTACACCAAGCCGAATGTGCTCCCGTCCAACAAAATCTGCGATGCGCTCCGGCACGGCTTTGATCCCTGCCCTCGGTAGCAGCATCTTCCCCCTTGCCATTGCTTGGAACACAAAGCGGAACATTCGTTCACTGGTTGCCAGTCTCGACTCCAAGAATATGCCTGCGAGCAGCGGGCAAAAAAAACGCTTCAGAAAGTCTTGGGAAAAGCCTAGCTCTCGGAGGTAGCGGTGGGTACTGGCATCGCCACTGGAGAAACTCGCATTGACGTCTTGGTGAACCAGCCTCCAGCGGAGCGCTCCGACTCTAAGCAAGTCAAACCAGTTGCCGTTCCGCAGAGAGCCGAGAGCAGCAAGCGGAGAGCGGAACGGATCTGCGTAGGTGAGCACCTCCGGTGTTCCACCAGCAAGCCGAATGACCCGAACACCGGACCGAAACGGACGCGCACCAAGTGACCCGAAGTCGACGCGGCTACCAGCACACTCGTAACCGCTCTGCATGACATGGAATCCACGGTCGAGTAGAAAGCCGCCGACTTGATCTGTTCGCATGCGACCGCCTACGGCATCTGACTTCTCATAGACAGCCACACGGACGCCGTTCGAGCGCAAGACAGCGGCACAATGCAAACCGGCAACGCCAGCGCCCACGATGTGCACTCGGTTACTCATCGAACGAATACCCAGAGGACGATTCCCGACGCACCTCTCACGGAAATAGCTGCCATGCACGCCAGCCATCCTGCCCCATTGCCAAAGTCCAACGCTGATGCAGGCGACCAGGACACTGCTGCCAAAACTCCCAGCGTGATGCCACCAACTGGAAGCCCGACCAGTGAGGGGGGCGAGGGATATCGTCACTCGGGTACTTCGCATCGAATGTTTCAACGGCGTCGAGAAGTTGCTGCCTTTCGGCTAGCGGACGACTCTGTTGGGACGCCCATGCCCCGAGACGAGAAAGACGACTTCGGGTCTGGTAGTAAGCATCCGCGTCTTCCACGGCCACAGGCTCGACGCGCCCCTCGATCCTAACTTGGCGGCCGACGATCGGCCAGTGAAAAGCGATCGCTGCTTCAGGGCGAGCGCGGAGTTGCTGCCCCTTCACTGAATCAAGATTCGTGAAAAAACACACACCGCGTTCATTCACCTCCTTGCACAACACGAAGCGCACCGCCGGGCCTTGGGCCCCTGTTGACGCGAGGGCCATCGCGGTTGGCTCTCCCTCTCCGGCATGGGCCGCCTCCTCAATCCATTGCCGTAACCACACCGACGGCTGCCGTGGCGGCTCTTGAGCAAAACTTGGTATCCCGTCTTCCGGATCCGACGCATCTGCCTGTAAGTGTTCCATCAACCTAGCTCCTTGATCCCATGCCCGAAAGAAAACGCCGCACACATGTGCCCAACTCCGATGGCAACGATACGTGGTCGCTCGGGGGGCCGGCCGCTATATTTTAACGTTGGCATCTACTCACCACTCCAGACGCTCACCGTCCCATGCGTAGAACGAGCCGGTATCATCAATTGTCTTTCCCGCAATGACTCGCAGCATGTGCTTGGCAGTCGCGTATGGGGTATGAACGACGTAGTGCGTTCGCTCGATAAACGGGGCCGACAGCGCAGTTCGGGTCGTGCCGGGATGAAGCGCCAAGACTACGCAGTTCGTGCGGGGCGCCTTGAACTCGATCGCAAGGGTCCGCAGAAACATGTTCATTGCAGCCTTCGATGCTCGGTACCCATACCAGCCACCTAGACGATTGTCCGATATGCTTCCAACACGTGCTGAAATTGCCGCAAAGACCGAAGGCGACTCGCCTCGCAGAAGAGGGTGGGCGTGCTTCGCAAGCACGGGGGTCAGCACAGCGTTCACGAGGAAGTACTGCATCAGCGCATCCAGGTCGATGCTTCGAACAGCCTTCTCCGGTTGAACCATCCCGTCGTGGAGTACCCCCACGCAATTGAGGACCAAGTCAAGCGAATCCGTGTGCCCCCGAATATTCTCAAACAGTGCCTCTATCTGCAGTTCTTCACAAGGATCAGCTTGTATCGCCAGGAGACGAGAGCTCTCTCGCGCCAACTCTAGAAGGGGCGTCCCCTTGGCCGCGCACCGGTAGGTCGCGAACACCGTCATCTCACCGGTGTCGATAAGTCGCTGAGCAATGGCAAAGCCGATACCGTGCCCAGCTCCCAGAACCAGGGCGTTGGCAGCAGATTCGAGTTCGAAAGGCGCCGCAGTCATCGGATCTCGCAGGCATCGCGGCAACGCAGTCCCCGGAGCAGTGGCCGGATCCGGGCGAAAACGGCGTAGGCTCCATCAAGCGGAAGGCGCAGTATTCGGTTCCGGCCGCAGGCACGAGCCACGGGCCAGATGTCGAGGGCTTCCCAGATCGCGCAGAAAGCATCGACTCCGGAGACGAGCGTTCCGTCGGGGAGCCGTGCGTGGAAGCGAACGTGGACGGAACGAGCATCTACTCCCTCAGTCGCCGCGTCAAAGGAAGCGGCGGAGATGTCCACCAACCGTAAGCGATGCCGGGTATCCAGCCGACCGTAATGACGTATCTCCCGGGAGCAGAGCGGGCAAGAACCGTCGAAAAAAACGGCAAGGAGAGCCGCGCCTTCAGCGTTGGTTGCCGAGCCGAGCCGCACGGAACCCTCGCCGGTGTTTGTTGCAGGTGACGCCATGCCAACCTCCGCGTGTTTTGCTGTGAATCCGGGGGCACTCGCCGAAACGAATCCGGCCGCCGTAGGAGGGTCGGAGCAAACGAGCG
>DMTJ01000564.1 GCA_003477185.1 Lentisphaeria bacterium | reverse complement strand
CGATTCTGAATCTTGCTGTCTTCCAAGGTCCCGATCCACTCCACGGCTGCCGCCGGGTCCTTCGCCCCCCAGGATCTGGCGATATTCATCACCACCGAACTGTGAGCACTGCCAAGGTCCATATCCGCCACCCAACTCGCGGCGCTCTCCGGATCCCGGGAAGACCAAGTCCGCAGCACGGTGCTGAGCGCAGAGTTCTTCGCATTTCCGTCCCCGAGTTCTGCCAGCCATGTCGCGGCGCCTTCGGGATCCTGCTGTGCCCAGCGGCTAGAGGCCGTCATCAGGCCCTGTTGACGGGTGCTGGCATCCGGCAATGAAGCCGCCCATTCAGTAGCCGCAGCCGGATCGGTGCGGCTAATAGCCTGGACGATCGCGACGTACGCCTTGTTGCGCGTCCCCTCATTTTCGAGGTTACGCGCAAATTCATAGGCAGCACTAGGATCGGCAGCTGCCATCACACTCACCAGCGTGCTGCCCAGCTCCTGATGCAACGCGTGTTCTGACAACTCCTGCGCCCAAGCAAAGGCTGCATCCTTGTCCAGCTGGCGCAATGTCCGGATCACCCCCTGGGCCGCAGCAACAAATGCGGTCTCGTCTTCCTGAGCGGTCACCCATTCAATTGCTTCTTCGCGGTTGGCCGTCACCCACTTGGAGGCGATAACATTCACCACCAGGCTGCGGTATGCGCTTGGCAAGCCGACACCCCACTCCATCCCACCTTCCATATCATGCTGCATCATCTGCGTCGCGATTGCATGCGCCAAAACGTTCTGGTCTGAGCGATCCGTCACCATCTCCACAAATTCGTACGCGGCATCCGGGTCATAGGCCAGTTGCACTGCCAGCATCCGCAGCCGATCTTGCCGCGCGGCTCGGTTCGAAATCTCTAGCGCAGCCAAAAACTCCGGCTCAAACTTTTCAAGATTCAGGCGCTGAATCACGCGCACTTTCCCCGCGGGTTCATCCGGGTCGGCGCTCGAGGAACGCCTAAACGCGTGCTTTCCTGTCGCCGTAGGATCCCCAAAACTCGGCAAAGAAGTCGCCGTACCCGCCTTCTTCGCAGCCTTCAATACCACCTCGGAACTCGCGCCAGCGCGAGAATTTTCGGTCGCCACCGGCTGCCCCCCACCTTGCTCGTTTTTGGTGCCTATAGTGGTGTCCCCCGGCCCGAAGCTGAAGACGACAATCAGCCCCGCCACGAGGAGTGGAAGAATGATTGCAAGGGGGATACGGAGTGAGTCCATAAAGATTGTACTTTGTGTTTCGCGTTGAACGGCTTGCGTGTCGGCGGTAAAGTAACCGCTTTGCCCGAATCCTCCAAGCAACGGCTAGGTAAACTCATCATGACAGAAGATCTTACACCTTTGTTGGATCAATTAAACGACTTTGATCCCGAGGTACGGGCCGAAGCGCTTGCAGAATTACAGAGTATGGACATTTCGCGCAAGTCGCTGAAACAGCCGCATGTAAACATGCACTGCCATACCTTTCATTCCTACAATGGATACGGCTCATCCCCTTCGCGTCTCGCTTGGGAAGCCTGGGCCAAGTCCTGGTACGGAATCGCCACCTGCGACTTTGATGTATTGGACTCGGTCCCAGAATTTCTCGAAGCCGCCGATAAAATTTCCATTCGCGCTGCTGCCCATATGGAAACTCGCGTGTTTTTCAAGGAATACGCAGATCAGGTCATCAACTCCCCCGGCGAACCCGGTATCTTCTACTTCATGGGGTCCGGCTTCACGGAGCTACCGGCTGAAGATAGTGAAGACGCCCAGAAGATTGCTGCGCTGAAGACCACCGCCCAAGCGCGGAATCAGACTGTAATCGGGCTTCTCAACGGCTTTCTAGGTGAAACAGTCATCGACTACGCGGAGCACATCCTGCCGATGACCCCGACCGGTAACCCTACCGAGCGGCATATCGTACAGGCACTGGATGAGCAGATCGCTGCCACCAAGGGCTCCGGCGCCACAGCCTTCTGGGCCGATAAACTCGGTTTGGACAGCAATGCAGTTGCCAGCGCCCAGACCGACACCAACGGATTCCGCGACCTGCTGCGCAGCAAGTTGATGAAATCCGGCGGTCCGGCCTACATCCAGCCCGATCCAGCCAGCTTTCCCGCCTTGGAGGACATGATTAGTCTCTTCAAGAGCTGCGAGGCCATTCCCACAGCGGCTTGGCTTGATGGCACTTCAGAAGGTGAATCAAACCCGACCGAGCAGCTTGAATGCCTCAAGGCCAAAGGCGTCGCAGCCGTGAACATCATTCCGGACCGCAATTGGAACATCGACGATCCCGATGAGCGCAACCGTAAGATTGAAAACTTTCACGCCTACGTCCAAGCAGCGGACAAGCTGCATATGCCAATTAACGTCGGCACGGAGCTCAACAAACCCGGCCAGCGCTGGATGGATGAGTTCACCGCTGAGCCAATGGCCCGCGTGGCCCCAAGCCTGATTCGCGGTGCTGAGATCATGATTGGTCACACCCGCCTTTCTCGCTTTGCCGGTGTTACCTACTGCGGCGCCAAGGCTGAGGCTGAATTCGGCACAAACATCGATCTCAAGAACCGCGTATTTGCGGCGATCGGTGCCTTGCCACCATTCCAGCCCGCGGTTGTTGGTTACCTCAAGCGGATGGAGCCTGAGCACAACTACGCGTACATGCGCGAGTCCATTAAGGATCGCCTGTAGCAGGCGCTTCCTCCACCAATACGCCACGGATTAGCCAGGTATAAATATTCAAGCTAGGCATTGCGCCTCTCATGCGCTTGAGTATTGTACCCGGCTCGTGGCCCCAGTCACGAATTCTATTTGACCCAATTAACCGGAGGGCTTTGCCATTCCACGCCTGGTTACGAAAGAAGATGCACACTCTGGCAAGAGTGTACGCCTAGTTTGTGAAGACGGAGAGCAGATAATCCTGGAAGTCCCTGAGGCGCTACGACGCGCAAAGGACGCCGGGCTCGACTTGGTCGTCGTCGCTGAAAATGCAGACATACCAGTCTGCAAGCTGATGAACTTCGGCAAATTTCAGTACCAGCGTAAACGGCAGCTGCGAGATCAGAAGAAGAAGCAGCACGTCCACCGCAACAAAGAGATCAAGTTTCACGCAAATATTGATCCACACGATTATGACTTCAAGGTAGGGCATATTCGTGCGTTCCTTGAGAAAGGTCACCGCGTCAAGGTCTCACTGTTCTTCAGAGGCCGCGAGATGGCGCGCCGTGATCGCGGGATGGAACTGATGCAAAATGTCGTCGATGATCTCAACACTTTAGCAACTGTAGAAAACGAGCCGCGCATGGTTGGCAAGAATGTCAGCATGCTGCTCGCACCCAATAAAACCTGATCCAGGAGACAATAAATGCCCAAGCAAAAGACTCGGAAGTGCGCTGCAAAGCGGCTTAAGAAGACTGGCACCGGTAAGTACATGCACTACCGCGCAGGCAATCGCCACATTCTGACCAAGAAGAACCGCAAGCGTAAGCGTCGTCTCGGTAAGGATGCAGAAGTTAAGTCCACAGAGATGCGCCGAATTCGCGCCGCTCTTCCTTACGGATTGAAATAATACTGATCGCTCAGGAGATTTAAAACATGAGAGTCACCAACGCTCCCGCGTCAAGAAAGCGGCGTCGCACAATCTTGAAGAACGCACGCGGCTTTTCCGGAGGTCGCAGCAAGCAGATCCGTACAGCAATGGACGCTGTCGACAAGGCAAACAGCCACGCATATGTAGGCCGTAAGCTTAAGAAGCGTCAGTTTCGTCGCCTATGGACCGTGCGTATCAACGCCGCCACCCGCAGCCATGGTATGACCTATAGCAAGTTTATCGACGGGCTCAACAAAGCTGGTGTCGAACTGAACCGCAAAGTTCTCGCCGATCTAGCAGTCCGCGAGCCGAACGCCTTCAAGGCCTTGGTGGATCAGGCGCAGGCCGCTCTGGCATAATTCGCCAGAGCTGTAACGCACGATCCTAGAAAGGAGCGATGGATCTAATCCGTCGCTCCTTTTTTTGTTACGAACGCAGGGCCCAATCTGGGCGTCAATGATCTGGACGGGAGAGAATATGAAATATCTAGCAGTGGACCTCGGTGCCTCTAGCGGTAGAACCATCGTTGCAGACCTCACACCGGGGCGCATCGAGCTGACAGAAACTCACCGCTTCAGCAACGGCTTCATCGATCGGGCTGGATCGAAAGTCTGGCCATTCGAAAAAATCATGACTGATGTCCGCAAAGGCATTGCCAACTCCGGCAAGATTGACGGCATTGGCCTTGACACTTGGGGTGTTGACTTCGGCTACATCGATAAGAGTGGAAATCTCCTGGCGGATCCGTATGCCTACCGGGATGCCCGCAGCGAGCGTGCCATGCCGGCAGTCTACGAGCGCATCAGCCGGGAGCGTCTCTACGAGATCGCTGGCATGCAGGAAATGACATTCAACTCCGTATTTCAGGTCATGGCCGACATGCTCGAGCGCCCTGCCCTCCTTGAGCGCGCCGCGCAACTACTGTTTACGCCCGACCTGATCGCACACGCGCTTACCGGTGACAGCGCGACCGAGTACACCGTCGCCTCCACCTCTGGAATGCTCGACGCCGCTACCCGCACCTGGTCCAGCGAAATTCTCGACGCACTCGGCGCGCCACGTCATCTGTTCGGCCAAGTCGATTTCCCAGGCACCAAGCAGGGCAGCTACAATGGCATCCCAGTCTGCTTGGCTCCCTCCCATGATACC
>DMTJ01000075.1 GCA_003477185.1 Lentisphaeria bacterium | reverse complement strand
GTATCATTTTAGACCAGTGAATTCGAGAGGAGGCAGAGCGCGATGCTGAATATTTTCATCCGCAGATTTCACACATTTCCGCAGATTAAGCTGTTTCTGCCAATCGGCAGTAGGCCCGTTCCATGATGGTTATTTCTCAAGATCAATGATCGCCGCTACGCCTGTAGAGCACTGCAGATTTATGCACGGCAAGAAGAACCCGAAAGGCGCGGACGGTTCTGGGGATAGTCGTCAAGGAACGCAAAGACAGGACCCCGCTCTTTTTTTGCGATCTTTGCGTTCTTTCACGGCTATCCGTAGTTCAATCTGACTTGCGCTTCACGAAGATCTGCTCATATCAGCGGAGCGAGGCTCGCGACGGTCGGCAAATACACAGGGGCAAGATTCCAGTAGTGCGAATCTTCAATGCAATCTGGAATTGCTCGACTGCCTTGCTGGCGACGGCGTCGAGGTAGTAGATGCCCGAGCTGATCGGACTGGCCGCGCGCTTGTCAATGATGCCGAAATGTCGTCAATACCACGCGGTTAGCTTAACGACCAGACCGTACCGGGGCCGCTCACCGAACTAGGATCACCGCACCGCTGATTTCTAAGCCCAGATTGACGAAATTGGCCTCAAAGTTGCCCGTGCCATAGGCAGCGCGCAGGTTGAGTCCCAGTCCCCACTTTTCGCGCTCTTCGTCGCGCCCCGCTCCCCCCCTGGAATTGGAGCACAACGGGACGAATGCAGGCGAGACGGCTGCGCTCCCAGGGGGCTGCATAAATCAGTGTCCATCAGCGTTCATTTGACGCTTCGCTGCCCCTACCGGGGCCCGTCTCCCTCTGGTCGGCTGTGGTTGATGTCCCGTGGCCCGACAGGCTTACGGACGGGCGGCGGCTCGCGTCTTAACCGGCAGGATTCGGTCCTCTTCACGCCCGTAGCCATCGACCTCAATTTTGTCAGCGGAGAGGCGAATCACAGCGTACGAGGTCGTTTCGGTGTCGACCATTCCCTTCAGCGTCAGATAGTGAATCCCTTCCTTTAGTCCATAGCCACCACTGTGGTTGTGCCCGTTAATATAGGCCTTCACACACGGGTAACCTTCGAGCAGAGCAATGACCTGCTCAGCATTCCATAGATTGTGATTATTGGGCGGGTAGGCGGGGAAATGGCAGAAGAGAATGACCTTCTCATGCGCCTGCTGCGCGCTCTCCAGCACGCCCTTCAGCCATGACAGCTGCTTCTCGCCAACGGCGCCATTCCATTGTGGAGAAGTGATCTTGTTAGTCTCGTAGTATTCGGCAGCCTTTTGGGCGTCTTCGCTATTCTCCGGGTAGGCATGAAAGCTGACGTCGTTTCCGTCCAAAACCACGTAGCGCCAGCCCTCCTTTTCATAGTCGTAATACTTCGAGGGCATGCCCATCTTGCTCGGCACGTCTTTCTTCAGGTGGTCTGCCACCGAGAAGTCGTGATTTCCCAGGACGTGGTACTTCGGCATCCGGAGTTGATTATAGATGGGCCCGACCACATCAAAGCTCTCAAAGTCGCGGTCAATGAAATCGCCCAAGTGCGTCACGAAGGCCAAGTCCATCGTGTTGAAATCAGCGACGCAGTCTGTGAGCTTCTTTTCGGATTGCGCGTATCGCCGCTTGCCCTTGGTTTGGATATTGCAGTACTGACAGTCGGCAATGGCCCCAAACGCGTAGTCGGCAGTTGCAGCGGTGCTTTGAGCGTCGGCCTTCTGTTCCATTCGCACGGAGAGGTCAAACACAAGGTCGGAGCTGTGGGGGCCGAACTGATGGACACGTGCCTCGATGGTGTTGACGCCGAGCTTGAGCGAGGTGAGATCCACTGGGCGAGATACGACCTGTTTCTCTTTTGCGCCAAAGATCCCCGTCGAGGCCCGACTCTTATCGGTAATCGGGCCAGCCGGCATGTTGTAGCGGATGACCTCAGTGCCGTTGAGCTTGATGACGCAGCCATCATCGACCTGCAGATCGAAGAAGAGGCGCGCTACAGTTGCTAGATCCTCCACGATGAAGGACTTCTTAAGCAGGGCATACTGCGGTTTCTCATTGCCCGCCATAATCTTCGTCCGCACATGGCCATCTCCGTAGCCCAGCGGCGCCTTCCCTTCATGCCATGTTTTGCCATCCAAACTCCATGACCATACCTGGCTGCGGGAGGGGCGTGCACTCTGGGTGCCAGGGGCGTGATAACTCGCATGCGTTGTACTGAACGGCAACCGCAGGGTTTTACCCGTCTCGGGCTCCCAGAATACCATGTTCTCCGGTTCCGCGAAGAGGGTCTCCTCCGTGAGTGCTTCAACCTTTTCGACGTCTTCGAACTTTACGGTACGGATCAACATCTCGTCGGGCTGAACCTGGATCCACTTGAACTGATGGAATGAGTCGCACGCCATGGTCCAGGGCTTATCATCGTCCGCGGGCTTCGGCGGAGCCCCCCAGCTCCCTTCGCCAATAAAGACCATTCCAGTCTGGTCGTCCCGGACAAAGCTCTCATAGCTGCCTTCTCCCTCAGACGGCCGGAGCGGATAACTGCGCTTCACCATGTGCGTATCAGATTCGACCACCAAGTCGATCCCCTGATCGTAGAACAACTGTGCCCAGGCAGCGATTCGCTTGAGGCCCTCTGCCTTGGTGGTCGTATGAGGGCGCATGGGCCGGTGGTAGGAAGCCAGCTTCCAGGTGGCATCCGCGTGCTGCGATAGATTCGCCTCCAGCCATGCCTGCTGCGCCGGAACCACAGCGGGGGCCTTGTACGCGAGTTCGGTGTTCAGGACCCAGATCCGCATGAGGTCGTCCGCGAAGCCAAACGAGTAGTACTGATCGGGGTGGGGGGTATCAAAGACTTTGCTCATCATCTGCAGGTCGGCATTCTCGTGATTTCCGTGGCTGGCAATAATGGGGTAGATCCGACCATCCGCGCTAATCGTGAGCTGCCAATCTTGGAGCCATTCCTTCCATTCAGCGGGGGTCCCCGAGCCGGTGTAGTCGCCGCCGAAAAGTACGAAGAGCGGACGCAGCTTAGCGACAAGTTTATTGCCCCGCCGCCGCGGTTCCGGGTTAGTGCGTGAATCACCACCGGCGATGAAGGTGAAGGGCATTGCCGTGGCCGGGCCGGTACGAAACCAGAGCCGCTGCCCCACGCCTTCGCTGTCACAGATCACGAAATAGTAGGCGGTATCCGGGGCCAGGTTTTCCAGCCGCACAAAGCAATTGGTCATGCCACGGTAGTCTACGACCCGATCCGGGAGACGGCGGAACCGATAGTCGATGGCCTTCCGGCCATGGTCCTGCGTGTCGTAACAAACCTCCGCCTTAGCGCCGGAAACCTGGTTCCAGCCAATCACCATCGACGTCGCCGGGTCCGAGCGCCAGCTTAAGCGATACGAGTCCGCCGCGGCAAAGCTCAGCAGTGGCACCAGTAACAAGGCAATCTGAATATATTTCATGAATCTCTCTTTTGCTTACTCTGTCTTCGCGCATCTAGCCGGGCTGAAAGGCCAATATAGCCCTAGTCTAGGGCAAACATGCGCTTGCAGCGCGATTCAAATATTAAATAAACAGCCCGTTTAGATGTGCCACAGGCGAACTGCCATCCTGCATGGGACACAGCTGAAGCGGTGAACTCCAACGGACTTCTCGCTTAGATTATTCTGCCTGTGACTCCATCAGGTTGCGAACTTTTAGTGCATGCGTCTCCTTGACCTATTGCGCCTTTTTGAATTGGCCGCGAGGCCGCACATTGTCCGCGATCTCTCCGTCCAGCTCGAGCATTCTCTTTTCCAGCCCAGCCACTTTCTCGGGCATCTTCTTTGCCAGATCTGTGCGTTCGCCGACATCGTCCTTGAGATAAAACAGATGCAGCTCGTCCTGCTTGCCAGGCTTGAGAATCTTCCAGTCCCCATGGCGAAGGCCTTTTAAGGCGCCTCTCGCCGAGTCGTACAACATCTCGGTTCGCGGCGACGTATCCTCGCCATGGATGACGGCGCTAATATCCAGCCCGTCGATCGGTCCCCGCGTTTTCAGCGGCACGCCTGCGAGTTTGGCGACCGTCGGCAACAGATCCATGGTGGTCGTGAACGCATCGGTTTCCGTGCCCGCGGGGATCCGGCCTGGCGCCCACATCACGCAAGGCACCCGCTGGCCGCCTTCGGTGTGGTCTCCCTTGCTTCCGCGGAGCGGTATGGCCTTTCCTGCGTGGTGCTTGAAACCGGACCATGGGTTGTTGTCCGAGGTGAAGATCACGTAGGTATGATCGGTAAGTCCAAGATCTTTAACCGTCTTCAATAGACGCCCGGTTTCGGCGTCAATGTGCTCGATGACGATCTTGTAGGCATTGAGGACATTCGGGTCATAAAGCTCATCCGGCACATAGAGCGGCAGATGCGGCATGCTGTGCGGCAGATAGAGGAAGAACGGCTTCTCCTGGTTCTTGGTGATGAAATCAATCGCCTTGTCCGTCTAGCGGCGGGTGATCGTGCGCTGATCCACGGGCAACTCAATAATCTCCTCATCCTCCATCAACGGCGTATACCATTTGGTGAGCGTGCTTTCCGGATCCGCCCAGCACTCATCCCACTTCCCCCACGTTTTTTTTGCGCTTACCGGGATGGTTCATGTCATTCGAGTGAGGAATGCCAAAGTAGGTATCGAAGCCCTGGCTCGTTGGCAGAAATGGCTTCCGGTGGCCCAGGTGCCACTTGCCAAAGCAAGCGGTGGCGTAGCCATTGCCGCTCAGTAGATCCGCAATCGTCACCTCGTCGGTGTGCAGCCCGTGGTTTTGCGCGGGGAAGATGACGTGCTTCTCCATGCCAATGCGCTTGGGATAGCAACCGGTTAGCAGCGCGGCACGCGAGGCGTGCAGACGGAGCTGGCCACGAAAAACGAGGTAAACTTGCGTCCCTCGGCTGCCATCTGATCAATATGTGGCGTCTTGATGTTCTCCGAGCCAAAGCAGCCCAAGTCTGCATAGCCCTGGTCATCCGTAAAGATGACAATGAAGTTGGGTTTCGTTGGCGCTAGGTCTGCCGCCTCTGCGATCAGGAAACTTCCCCACAGCACCCCAAAAATAACCAGCATGGCTCGGCGCAGAAAGACTCTATCGTCTACCATCGGTTTCCAGGCGATTTGCTGCGCCTTGAAGTATTGATCCACATGCTGGTCGATCGCATTGCTAAACGTGGTGTTCGCGACTGCTTCTACCTTGCGCAGCGCTAGCGGAGCTTCTTTGAACGCGCCACGCCCCTCCCACTTAAGGCCGCCTTCAAGCCATTGCGTGAGGATCGCGATTTCCTTCGGCGGCAGAGGCTTTGACTCTGACGGCATGATCTTCTTATGCCCTTCTGGAAGACTGATCCGCTGCAGCAACTTCGACTCATGCGGGGTCTCCAGATCAACCGTACCCGACTCGATGATGTGCTTCCGGGTATGAAGACGAAGATCCCCCTCATCGCGCTCAGAACCATGACATTTCCAACACTTGTGGGCGACAATCTGCCTTGCCTTGTACTGAAGGTCGAGGTGCCCGGACGTATCCGCCCTAGCCAATGAAGCTGGCATGACGACTGACGCGGCGGCAATTAGCACGGGTATGATGTTACAATTCAGCATCGCTTAATAGACCACGTGGATTTCTGGATGAGTCTCTCTGAACGCCGCAATCTCTTCCGGTGTCACCTTGGTAGACCATAGGCAAAGCTCGCGAAGCGACGTCATCTTGCTCAAATGCTGAAGCGCGGTCGCATCAATCTCGGTACTGTGCAGTGAGAGTGTCTTGAGCCTCTCCAGCTTGCTGAGTTGAGCCACATCCGCCACGCTGATCTTGGTGCTTGCAAGCCGAAGAGAGTGAATGTTCTGGCAAGCAGCCAGGGCCTTTATCGTGGGGCTGGAGATCGACGAATAGCTGAGATCCACAGAGGTCAAGTACTTGCCCAGGCCTTCTAACGTCGCAAAATCGGAGTCACCGAATTCCCCCTGCAGTGATACGGATGAGAAATGGATGTTCGCGCTGTAGGGCGAGACGAACCTGAGCATGGGCTGCAGCGTGCCGGGTGTATTCGCCTGAATGATCGTATTCAACGCGATCCGCTGCTGCTTCGCTTCTTGCTTCTCCTTCACTATTTCTTGGAGGCGCTCGATTTCCCACTGCTCCCGCACTTCTTCTGGAACCAGTTTAGTAATGGCTGTAACGATTTCGGCAGGAGGCTGAGCCTGAGCCACGGTAAGATCCCGCTGAGCGCCGCTGGCCACCCACCAGCTGAGAATGCTGATTTCTCCTTCAGACAGCTGAGTTTGCTCCGCTGGCGGCATGTGTTTCTCATCATCCAGCGGATGCATAAGCGAGCTGATGAGTAAGCTCCTCTCGGCGTCTCCTGGAATCAGTGCCCTGCCTGCCGACTTGCCCCCGGCAAGTATGTCATCATAGGTACTCAGGCTCAGCTTCCCTTTCATCTTCCCGTTCCCATGACATGAATAGCACTTTGCTGCCAAGATTGGCTGCATCACTTCTGTGAACACAAGAAGCTCCTCGGTCGGCTTGTTGGTTTCTACCGCTTGATACTGCTCAACAAACAGCGGCGCTAGCGGGTCACCATGTGTCATCAGCCCGCCAAAGTGCCCGGTCAACGCCATGCTGGCACAGGCCCCAACAATACTGAGATGGTAAACCAACGTGCGTCCCTCCTTGCCGATAGCTCGCTGTTTGAGCACCGCGCATACCGTCAAAAAACAGACGTAAGCCGCCGCACACCACAGATGTCTATTGAGCAGTTCATCCGGAAAGCCACCTTGCTGGGCCAAGGCAAAGCCAGTGAAGAATGAGGCACTCGCAAACAGGCTTGTGATCAGCAGGATAAAATAGAGCAGGCAGTCATCCGCCTTAACCCAACCCAGCTTTTTGGACAATTCCAGTAGGACCAGGATGGTTAAGCCGCCGATCGGAAGATGAAGCAACAGCGGGTGAACATTGCCGATCACTTGCTGCCATGGTGCGCTCACATCCAGCTCAATACGACCAGACAGGCTGGCCACTAAACCCGCCATAATGGCGAGGAGTACGCTGATGTACGTAATAAATTTCATCGATTTTTCGAGTGAGGTCGCATTAACAGCGAGAGAATCTAGCGGCATGTCGCCTAGTCTTCGACAACCCTACACCATAAGAGTGCACTGCAAGACAAGAGTACAACGGGCAGTTTCTCCAGAATGGCATCTGCCCGCCGCGATGGCTCACGTGGAAATCGGGATTGCGCACCGTTACATTAGGGGTTGTTCTCCAATCGTTAGGAAACGCTCTCACCCAACTCACAGGCATTCTCATGCGCCTATCCCTTGCCGCTCTCGCGCTTCTTCTGTGCCTGCCCACCGCCCTGGCAAAGCCACCGAACATCGTCTTGATCCTGTCGGATGACCAGAGCTACACCGACTATGGATTCATGGGGCATCCCGAAATTGAGACGCCGCATCTCGATACGCTGGCAGCGCAAAGTGTCTTGTTTCGGCGCGGCTATGTCCCGACCGCCCTCTGTCGCCCCGCCCTCATGACGTTGGCCACCGGCCTCTACTCGCACCAGAACAAGACCACTGGCAATGACCCGGCCCGCACAACAGCCAACCAGGCCCACGCCCAGAAGGCAGGCAAGGACAGTCGGGAAGTTCTCATTTCTCATATAGACCAGACAGGCGCGCTGCCGCAGTGGCTGGCCAAGCAGGGCTATGTCAGTCATCAGAGCGGGAAATGGTGGGAAGGCCCCTATCAACGTGGTGGATTTACCGATGGCATGAGCAAAGGATTTCCGACCCCGGGCGGCCGCCATGGCGACGCCGGCCTCGCGATCGGGCGCAAAGGCATGAAGCCAGTGTTCGACTTCATCGATCGCTCGGTGAAGCACGAAAAACCTTTCTTTGTCTGGTATGCCCCCTTTATGCCCCACACGCCGCACACGCCCCCCGCGCGGCTCCTCAAAAAGTATCAGGCCAAAGGGGTTCCGGTGCGAATCGCCAAATATTACGCGATGTGCGAGTGGTTCGATGA
>DMTJ01000228.1 GCA_003477185.1 Lentisphaeria bacterium | reverse complement strand
AATGTCCTGGCTCTCAGCGATACGGTGACATTGGACACCGAAGCCCCCACTGGATCACTGGTCATTGAATCTGGCGATCCTGAGTTTGTCAATTCTCCGGAGGTTACTGTGATCATCGATGTCTCCGGAGCGGTCGAATACCGGCTGCGCAATGACAGCCAGGACTTTCCCGAGGTTTGGACGTCTCTGCCGGCACAGAATCACGAAGCTGCTTGGACTCTACGCGACCTGGACGGGGGCCGCGTGGTGGCCGCTGAGTTCAGAGACACTGCCGGAAATGTGCTCGCAGTCGGTGACCTGATCATTCTCGATCAACAAGCTCCCGTCTGCACCAGCAGCGTCTCGGGCAGCTACCATTCTTCGCAGTGGCCCGGAGCAATCGAAATACAGGTCACCGACGGCACGGGTGAAGTCCAAGGGGCGTCGATCACCCTGACCCGTCAATCAGACGGCTTTTCCTTTGACGGGCTGGAGTTTGTAAACGACCTAGTTCCCCTGGCAGTCCCTACCCCCGCGCTATGGAGCATTGAGCTGCCAGCGGGAATCATGCTGGACTCTCGCTACGTTCTGACCTGCCTCGCCACGGATAGCGCCGGCAACTCCGGTTCCGATGAGAGCACATTCACGATCGATTCGACACCTCCAGGCTGCGTCATTAACGCGCCGCCCCTCGCTGGCCCTGCGTCCTGGCCAAATGCCGTAGAAGGCACCGCTGCAGACGACTTCAGCGACGTCAGCTCGGTCAGCCTCTCCATTCAGCGGGACACCGACTCGCGCTACTTCAACGGCCTCGGCTGGCAACCTGCGCCGTTCTTTGCAGTCGCGAGTGGCACCGACGATTGGTCAGTGCCGCTGCCAGCAGCACAGCTGACCAACGGCGCGGAATATTCATTTATTTGCCGCGCGACTGACCAAGCAGGAAATACTGGCGAGGAAGGCCCCCACGTGCTTACGTTTGACAGCGCGGTGCCTGTTGGCTCTTTTGCCATCGGCGTCAGCGATCCGGCAAGGACCAACATCCTCTCCGCTTCATTAGTCCTCGACGTCTCCGACGGACATCAGATCAGATTTCGGAACGGTGACGCGGGAGACTTCAGCGAGTGGTTTGGCATCGTCGATCCTGTCGCCTGGACGCTCGCTGATCTGGACGGCGAACGCACGGTCAACGCAGAGTTGCAGGACGAAGCCGGGAACACGATCACGCTCAGTGATACCATTGTTCTGGACCGGGCGCCGCCTGCGGCCACGCTGGCCATTGACGGCCCCTCCCAAATCGCAGTAAATTCCCGAGACTTAGATCTGATCGTCAGTCCGGACGATGCCAGCGACATGCGAATTGGGCTCGATGGTGCCCTCCCCTCTTTTGGCGCAGTTGGGAACGTCTTCCCGCTGCAATTGCCGGATGTGGACGGCAGCTACACGATCGTCGGTGAATTCCGCGATGACGTGGGGAACGTATCCGAGCAGCGCCTGACCGTAACGCTGGATCGTGTGCCACCTGTGGCGACCTTTGCCGTCAGCATAGCCGAGACCACACGGTTGCGGAACGTCACACTGTTCAGCAGCGGTACCGGCATCGAGCAGATGCGCTTCCGTACCGCTGGTGAAGCCTTCGGTGATTTCATCGACTTTTCGTCCTCCTTTTCTTGGACGCTGCCGGATGCAGATGGCTCGCACACGGTTTTTGCCCAATTCCAGGATCTGGCCGGAAACGCGGTGGGTGCCAGCGACAGCATCTCACTGGATCGAGCGGGTCCCGTCGTGACCTTTGCCAGTTCGGGGACTTTCGGTATCGGCACCTGGCCTGGCGCAGTATCCGGAAATGCGACCGATCTCAGCGGCGTTTCCTCGCTGAATATAACAGTCTTTCGGGACTCAGACCAGCGAACTTGGAACGGCAGCCTGTGGCTGTCTGGAAATGCATCGGTCTCAGCCAGCGGAGATCCGTGGCTCGTGTCGCTGCCAACGGACCAACTCGACAGCGGCCGCTATCAGTTGGTCGCCCTCTCACAGGACATCGTCGGCAACACGTCCCAGCCAGCCTTGGGTGCCTTTACAATCGACGCCGACTTGCCGGGCTGCGGCATCACGCTGAACCCTTCCTACAACACCATCTCCTGGCCCGGAAGCATCTCCGGCACCTCCAGTGGTGGCGATGTTGCGCATATCGGCGTGGCAATTCAGCGTCAGAGCGATGGCTTCTACTTCGTGGGCAACCGCTGGCAGCACGGGCGTATCGAGCGCACTCCGGCCGGCCTAGACACCTGGTCCGTCCCGCTGCCGTCCAGCTTTCTGGCGCACGGCGAGACCTACGACATCGAAGCCCGGGTGACCGATGAAAATGGCAACACCAGTATTTGCCAGGATAGCTTCAACTACGATACAGATATTCCGGTGCTCACCGTTGATCCGGCAGTCGTCGAGATTGCGCTCGGCGCCACGGTGGATTCCTTTGCCGGCGTCTCCGCCCAAGACACCGTAGACCCGTCCCCTGCCCTCGCCGTATCGCCAGCGGTCGATCCCTTCGTGCTGGGAGACCAAGTGGTTGCCTATACCGCCACTGATGCTGCTGGTAACAAATCCGTGAGCATCAACCGTGTTTACCGCGTTCGCCAGGAAATTGCCGGCAACGTGGAATACCTTGGCCTCCAGCAGGGAGACATTTACGTACAGCTGCAAAGCACAGCGCACGCCGTGCTAGATACCATCGTTCTAGAGACCGGAGAGTTCAACTTTTCCTTTCTCGTAGTGGCTGGGACCTACAACGTCATAGCCTGGCTCGACAGCACGGTAGACGCCGCCTATAACGAAGGCGAAGCCGAAGACCTGCAGTCCTTCCAGAACCTGCTGGTGAATGAATCGATTCAGCTGACCTTCAAGCTCTCAGACTGGCGCCATGAATACGTCCTCAGGCGCGACTGGAATCCGCTCTCGGCACCTGGGCCTTTCATCGAGTCGGACTTCCGGACGCTGTTCCCGCTGCATCTCGAACCCGTCGTAACCTGGGCCCCCGCTTCTTCCGAATATGTGACAGTAGACAGCCCCACAGCACGAACCGGCATGATGGTGATGATGGCTGTGCCAGGCACCGTAGAAGTCAGAGGCATCTATGATGGCGTGAGTGAAATAACGGTCCAGCCCGGTTGGAATCTCGTGGGCGTAAACACCCCCATTGTCGTCCCGGATGACGAAGGCCTTGTTGTTCTCTGGGAAGACAGCCGCGGTCGCCCCCAATCACTCGTTCCAGGAGAATCCATGGTTCCATTCGTGACCTACTGGCTCGGTTCTCCGGCGGCTCTCACCCTTGACAGCGAGTGATTCGAACAGCGGGACTCGCGAAGCGTGCTCCAGCGTGCATACGTATGCCTGCGAACCTGATTATTCAGGCTAAAAACTGACCCTAATTTTGTGATTGTGCTATGTACTGGTGCGACAAGCTCCTCGGCGGTGTCTCAGGCCCGCAGATCATCAATGATTCGAAGACTCCCTCGGGTCGTGTCCACGTAGGCTCTCTGCGCGGCGTTCTCATTCACGATATCGTCTGCAAGATCCTCCGCGAACGAGGCATTCCTGTCACCTACAAGTTTGGCGTAGACGATTACGACCCCGTCGACAGCATTCCCTTTGGCATGGAAGATCATTTCGAGCCGTATCGCGGATTTCCGATGTGCAACGTCCCGGCCCCGCCAGGGTCTGATGCCAGCGACATGGCCATGCACTACATCGAAGAATTCTTCGGGCTCTTTGGCGAGCTTGGTGTCGAAGTCGAGCGCTACCACATGCGAGACGTCTACAGAAGTGGCCAGTTCAACGAAGCCATTGACACCATCCTGCGCCATCCGGACGTCGTCCGCGAGATCTATCTGAAGATTAGCAAGTCCGTGCGCCCAGACACCTGGTATCCGTTTCAAGCAGTCTGTGAGCAGTGTGGCCGAGTTGGCACCACCGAAGTCCACGACTACGACGGCAAGGAAGTCACCTACACCTGTCGCCCGGACCTGGTGACTTGGGCCAAAGGCTGCGGCTACAGGGGCAAAGTTTCCCCATTCGATGGCCGCGGGAAACTCCCCTGGAAGCTCGAGTGGGTCGCCAAGTGGCACAGCTTTCCGGTCACCATTGAAGGCGCTGGTAAAGACCACTCCACCAAGGGTGGCTCGCGTGACGTCTCCTCCGCCTGCCTGCGCCGCATTTTCGGCGGACAGCCCCCGCTCAACATTCCCTACGAGTTCTTCCTGATCGGCGGGGCCAAGATGAGCACCTCCGGCGGCAAAGGCCCGTGGGCACGAGTCATGGCCGACTTTCTCCCAGCCGAAGCCCTCCGTTACCTCATGCTCAAGTCCCCGGCCAACCGGCCCGTGAACTTCAGCACCGGCGAGAATGACATCGTCAAGCTCTACAACGAGCTAGATCGCTGCCATGGCCAAGTCATGTCTGGCAAGGCCAATGAGGACACCCAGCGGATCTGGCAACTCAGCGCCCTCGACGACCGCGGCTCATACTACGATGCCAACTTCCAGCTCGTATCCACCATCGTCCAAATGCCGCATCTTGATCTCGAGACAGAGATCGAGAAGCAGAAGGGCGAGCCCCTCACGGACTTGGACAAAGAGCATCTTGCGCGGCGTGCGAACTCCGCAAAATACTGGGTCGATCATCTAGCCGATGACGCAGACAAGACTCAACTGCAAACCTCGCTCCCTGCCTCGTCAGCCGAACTCACCGTGCTACAGCGCGCCTTCATCACCCGGCTGCGCGCAGTCCTAGATTCTGCCGCATGGAGTTCTCCGAGCCTCCAGACGCTGCTTTTCGAAGTCTCACGCGCTACGCCCATTCGCCAAGGCGATGCCTTCCAAAGCCTTTATCGCATCTTTCTGGATCGGACCTCTGGCCCGCGTGCCGGTAACCTGCTCGCATTTCTCGATCGCGACTTCGTGCTCGAGCGCTGTAGCGAGATATCGGTAGACACCGCTGCATTCTGGCAGGCCTCGGCCACCGACGCCACCACCTTGTCAGTCTGGCTTACCAAGCAGAAGACCGACATTTCCGCTGCCACCTCCACAACTCAATGGGATGCGGACTCCGCAACGGGCTGCCTGGAACTCACCATCTTGGATGCCAAAGAAAAGCCGCATCTTCACCGGTTTCTGCTGGAAGCCAGCGATGAGGCCTCCTGTGCGTCCGCGGCCGAGAGTCTACTCGCCAGCTTGGCTTGAGGCGTCCTGATTGTGCGCAAACTGCCTCCGCTTTCCGTGGATCGTGAGAAGACAGATTGCAAACAGTCGGAATCGGATACACAATCCTTGGCAGCGCGCCGCTCTGGAGCCTACGGCCTCAGACGGTGTGATCGACACTAATCTGTGGACCTACCCCATAGCCTCGGCTGGCAGTACCTGGCCGGTGGCACCCGAATTACGGAGCAACTCTTGATCGAGAATCTAACACGCGCAGAACAATTTGTCCTGCAACACAAGGGCACAGAGCCAGCGAACACCGGTCGCTTTACTGACCATGAAGCAACCGGGACCTATCATTGCCGCGCCTGCGATGCCGCGCTCTACCGCAGCACCGACAAGTTTCACTCCGGCTGTGGCTGGCCCTCGTTTGACGACGAGATCGCTGACGCCGTCAGACACGCGCGGGATGCCGATGGCCACCGCACAGAAATCCTCTGTGCCACCTGCGATGGTCACCTAGGCCATGTCTTTGCTGGCGAGCGTCTCACCGAGAAAAATACTCGCCACTGCGTGAACTCCATTTCTCTGCGCTTCGAATCAGATCCTACAGAGCACGCCACAGCCTGGTTTGCTGGCGGCTGCTTCTGGGGCGTCGAGTACCACTTCGAACGGGCGCCGGGCGTATTAAAAGTCTCCTCCGGCTACATGGGCGGGCACGTCGAGCAACCTGACTACCGCCAAGTCTGCGACGGAGTGACCGGCCACGCCGAAGCAGTCCAAGTGCAATTCAACCCTGCACGCACCGACTTCGAGACCCTCGCCAAGCTGTTCTTCGAAATCCATGACCCGACCGAAGTAGATCGCCAGGGGCCGGACATCGGGACTCAGTACCGCTCTGCGATCTACTTCGCAGATGAGGCTCAGCGGCAGACTGCAGAGCGGCTGATCAATCAGCTTCGCGACCAAGGCCTCAACGTCGTCACAGAACTCACACCGGTCGCCAAGTTTTGGCCAGCAGAAGACTATCATCAGGAATACTATGCGCGGCACGCCAAGCAGCCGTACTGCCACACCTATACGAAACGGTTTCAACAATCAGGAGAGGAGGGATGAGCACTCGCTATCTATTGATCGGTGGTGGACTAGCCTGCCACGAAGCCGCCAAGGGCATTCGAGGCCTAGATGCAGACGGGCTCATCACCATTGTGTCCGAGGAGCCGGAGCTTCCCTACAACCGCCCTCCCCTCTCGAAGCAGTTCCTCGCCGGCTCCATGCCCCGCGAGCGCCTCTTTTTCCCGCGCAAAGACGAGTACGAGCGCCTGAAAATTGAGACCATACTCGGCCGAAAGGTCACCTCGCTCGACATGACGCGCAAAGTCGTGCGCCTGGACAATGGCACCGAGGTCGGTTTCGATAAAATTCTGCTCGCCACTGGTGGCACCCCGCGTCTGCCCCCCATCGCCGGCGGCAACGATCCGCGCCTGCACGTGCTTCGCACGGTTGCCGATGCCCAACGCATTGCTGAGGCTGCCGAGACCGCAGAGGTCGCGGTCATCATCGGTGCCGGTTTTATTGGACTTGAACTCGCAGCGACCATCGCTGCCAAAGGCGTAAAGGTCACCGTCGTTGAACGCGAGAGCCGCCTCTGGGAGCGCGTCGCAACCCCAGAAGCCAGCGCCATGATTCGCAGCTACTGCGAAGCCAAGGGCGTCAAATTTCTGATGAGTCAGGCCATCACCGCAGTCCAAGTGGGCAAGCCTTGCACAGTTATGACCGAACGCGCCGAAGTCGCTGGTGACTTTGTCGTCGTCGGCATTGGAATCTCGCCAAACGTAGAACTAGCCATCGCAGCTGAGCTCGAGATCGACAACGGAATCATCGTCGATCAGACTTTGCGAACGTCGCACCCCGATATTTATGCAGCCGGAGACGTCTGCTGTTACCCCGATCCCTATCTGGGCGCCATGAGACGCGTCGAGCACTGGGGGCACGCCCGCATGTCAGGCGGTTGCGCAGGCCGCAACATGGCCGGTGCCAATGAAACCTATGACCACCTTAGCTACGTCTGGTCCGAGATCTTCGGCCTGCGCATAAACGCAGCAGGCCTCCTGCCTCATGGCTGTCAGATTTTTGTGCGCGGCACCTATTCCGACAATCAAGTGGCAGAGTTTTACGTCCGTGACGATGTGCTCGTAGGCTGCATGACCATCGGGCTTCCGCCCAGGCTCTTCAGTACACTCAAGAAGATCATTGCTGCCCGCACAACAATCGCCGGGCGCGAGTCCGAACTATTGGACGCGGACAACGATCTCAGCAGCTGGGTCTGATACTTGGACCTTGCTCTCGAGCCCAAGCACTTCCGGATTACGGATCTTCCGGAGGAGAGCCGCCCCCGTGAGCGACTTCATCGCTTGGGCGGCGATGCCCTCAGTACTGAAGAATTGCTCGCGATCATCCTCCGTACTGGCACCCCTCGCCGCTCTGCGCTCGACATTGCCCGCCAGTTGCTCCACAATTGTGACAACGATTTAGCCCGCCTGGCCACTGCGGACTCCGCAGACCTTACAGCTGTGTCCGGCATCGGCGCTGCTAAGTCCGCACACCTCAAAGCAATATTTTCCCTGGCCAAGCGCATGGCCGATGCCAAGATGCAGCGCTCCTGCGTCGCCTCACCTGCTGAAGCGGCCGCCTACTTCCGGCTAAAGTTCTTGGACTTGCAGACGGAGCAACTCCGCGTCTTGCTGCTCGACACCAAGAGTATGGCGTTGGGTGACTTTCGTGTCACCGAAGGTCTGGTAAACCAAGTCCCCATCCATGCCCGTGAGGTCTTCCGCCGCGCCGTACAGTTAGGCGCCACCAAGATAGTCCTTGCCCACAACCATCCATCTGGCGACCCAACTCCCTCCGCGGCCGACATCCAAGCCACCAAAAAGATGGTCGAAGCTGGCAAAGTGCTCGACATCCCCCTCGTCGATCACGTCATTCTCGGCCGCGCCACGGAAGAGCGCCCCCGCGACTACTTCAGCCTCCGCGAAGCACAGCTGATCTAATCCAATCGAACAGTTCAGAAAGACAAATTGTCAGTTCCTTAACATCTTCCCTCACTCACTCCAAATTACAGCTGCTTCTAAAACTTTTTGCCGCTGCTCCCCATCCATGCACCTCAGAGGACTACGTTGGGCGTTTGAGCTGCGACTTCAGTGTGGCCGTCCTACCACTCCAGCCCCAAGATCACGCAGTTCAGGCCAGAGCCAATGCCAAAGAGGCAAACGCGCCCGCCGGGGCGCATCACGCCACGTTCCCCGGCGATGGCCGTGGTCAGCGGCAACGACACCGTATCGATATTGCCGAGAAATGGAAAGGCGCAAAAGTCCTTCTCACGCGTAATGCCGAATCATGATCTCCATGATCTCTCGCGCCGCCTCACAGGAGACCACCATGCCGACACGAATCTGGCCAAGTTCAATGCGATTGGCGACATCCAGCATGCCGTTGAGAACGCCGTATAGGCTTTGCTGAGATCATAGCCCCAGGCAGCGCTCCGAATCCCAAGTTCGTCCGCAACACGACATGCGGTCGCGAGATAACTCGTTCAACGAGGCGTCAATCACGCACGCGTAGTCATCCATGCCTGCCACGAGCCTCCCGCCCCCATCGACGAAGTCAATATCGCCCACCGCCCTTTTCTGGCTCGATTGCTTTACGTGCGCAAGGCTTCTCACGTCGCCCTTCGGGAATGCCCGCTGGTACTGGCGATAAGCGCCGACATAGCAGTGCAGCGACGCCGCCTGATACTGGTCTGATGCCCACAGGATCATCATCTGGAAGCTGCAATCGATTACCAACGGATCGGTGACTCAGGGGCGCCACAGCGGCGGTTGCATCCATTCGCTCGGGTTGGGGGCCGGTCGGCTGGTGCCAACGATGTTGTCTGCTGCGCAATTCGCGATGCCGGTAATGCCATGCAAGAGGGAGCCGTAGAGAAGCAGATCACCGTAGATTGTCTCGTGCGCGAGCAGGTAGGGCTGCGATATGAAGCTGTCTGAATTGAGCCGGCCATTCTTGGCAGCGAGCGCATCAGCCAGCACGATCTCGCACACCGCGCGTGGCACGTCTGTGCCAGACGCGCTGGTGAGCGCCGTGACGGGGCGCTACCGGCAAACATGGGCAATAGTCATTGACCTGGAGCCAGGAAAGTTCCGAGCGACGCCAGCAGCCGGGCAAGTCTTCCGGGAGAATTTGGCGCCTTGGGCGGAACAGCAGTTGGCCCACACTCCACGCCGTCGCGCGTAAAATCCAGAACTCAGACGGCCGGGCCATCGCGGCCCAACCTTTTCACACACTTCATCGCGAAGAGATTTTCTCACTAAACGCAGAGAGCGAAAAATTTTTCCCAGGACAAACGGTGTGGCCGGGGTGAAGAATTTTATGCGTGGTGACCTTTTCCGCAGAAATGTTGCACTGTTCCATTAAATACTCGCACAAGCCGAGGAGCGCGTCGAGTTGTTTCGTCGTAGGGGGACGCAATTCAAAATTCCCGATAAGGCAGATGCCGATGCAGGTCTGATTCCAGGCCAGTTTTTTGACGTGGCCTCCATCCAGTTGATCCTTCCATCTTTTGCTGATGTAGATTTCGCCGTCGCTCGCCTTCCGGGACCCGTTGGAAATGACGAAATGATAGGCCAGGCCATTTTCCATGCCCCTGTCTTCGTGCACGCGATGCATGTTCACGGCATCATCGACAGGGGTCGCGGAATGATGGATGACGATCTTAGTCCATTTCTTGGGGGTCGGGCGAATCTTGGCCAATGCTTGCCGCTGGACCGCTGGAAGACGCGAGGGAGCCGTACCTCCCGCAGCTGGCACTGTAAGCTTGCGGCCTACCCTAATCAGGTCGGGGCGGCTAATCCTGTTGATTCGGGCCAGAGTCGAGGTTTTCACCCCAAAGCGCGATGCAACCGCTGCCAAACTGTCGCCCTTCCTGACGACATAAGTCACATTTCGTGCCTGCTTGGAGCAGATCTTCAGCTTGCTGCCGACCAACAGCAGGTCTGGGTTAGAAATATTATTGTATGCCTTCAAGTCGGCAGCTGATGTGCCGTATTTGCGGGCGATGCCGTGCAGGGTGTCATTTTTTCGCACCACGTGTATGACCTCCGCTGACGCGAGAGAGCATAAGGCAAGAGTGAGCAAAGCAGAGAGGTTTTTTCTCATGAACCAACGTTCTTTCGTGGGGCGACGGAGAGAGGCCTGGAGCCCCCGTCAGTAGGGCAACGATTTCCGGGCTACGGACAACTGCGCGGCCAGCCGGGGCAAAGGTACCACTGCCAGCGCTCCGTGCCAATTGGCCGAAGCAGGACTCACAAGCTCGATATATGAAACTGGCCAAGCTCGACAAGTCCGTTGAGTTTCTTTTTCTCCATCTCATTGCGTTGCGATTTTGGATCCATGGATTCGGCGAGATCAGTCGAGATCGGTCTTTGGCCACACGCTGTCATGGACCGAAGGGTTATTGCCGATGTTTCAACACGAATCGCGACTCCTAAGCCCATCCTCGTGATGGCTCGGGCGCGTAAGCGTGCGCTGCGAGTTTGCTATCCGGCAGGTTTACGGTAGCCTATCGCACTTACTGTTGCATCAGAAACCAGGAGGCTTCGTCATGGGCGAGTCAGGGAAGAAGGATAAGGGAAAGCGCGAACAATTGAAGAAGGCGCTGCTCACACCAAAGGAAAAGAGACAAGCGAAGCGGGATAAGAAGAAATAGTAGTCCCAGCTACTGATGTCTGTACGGCCTTTCAGCATCCATCATGGGTGTTCTGAGAGGCCACTAGAACTTGCCGCTAAGGTGGCCGCAAATCGCAGTCCACCTGCTGGAGGTGAGTTGGAGTATTTTCTGCGGAGGGCGGTAGTGGCGAGTTCTATCTGGGTGCGGGGAGACCAATACTTACGAGGCCCAATGCCATAACGCGGCTCGGCTCAGAGAGCCAAGCTACCTCCTTTGCACACTGGCCAAGGACGCCCAAAGTGTCGCAGCGCCAGTTTGGAG
>DMTJ01000083.1 GCA_003477185.1 Lentisphaeria bacterium | reverse complement strand
GTCGAACGGGCAACTGCGAAACGGGCACGGAAACAGCTCGACGGCATGGTCCTGAATACGGTAGAAGCGATGAACGCCGAGGATGGTACGTTTACCTGGATCGGGCAGTCTACGTCCGACTGGGGACCACTCAGCAAGCGTGAATGTGCCGGGAAGATTCTACAGCAAGTCGCAGCGCTGGTATAGGAAGCGCTCGGCCTCCCTCCTCTTGCGGTAGCGTGGCCAAAAATCTTGCTCGGCAGCAAAAGCCTTTAGAGCTTCGTTTTCCTCACCCACGAAGGCCGCGTAGTCCACTGCTCCTGCAGAATCAGGACCTGAAAAATTCCGCCGTAATGGGTCGATTGCTTTGGCAAAGGATGGTGCCATCGGCAACGACCTTCCTAATCCGAACCGCTGATTTCATCTCTCACGCCGTTGTTTACCATGTGGGCTTGTTTTCTGTGCAGTAAACCACCCCACACAGTAAACTATTCAATCTCAGCCGCAGTCAGGAGTATGATCAGTACTCCTTAAGGCTGCGAGACGAAGCGCGCACTAGATCAACGGTTACCGTGATGACGCCAACGTTGTCGCCGGGCTTGCCGTCGTTGCAGCGCAGCCAGACCTCGCCGAAGCCGGTGCTGATCATCTCCGCCTCGGTGCCGATGGGAAAGGCCTGGGTATCTCCGATCCGGGCAATGAGCATGCCATGGGATTCGCGCGGCAACGGATTGCGCGCAGGCAACCGGATACCCAGCGACGAGTACTCAATTCCATTGGCATTGCAGACTTCTACCTCATCTTTGAGAGACCAGATGCCGTCGGCCTGGAAGCCGATGCGATCGCCAATGTTCGCGAAGATTCCAGTCTTCTGCCAGCCATCTGAGGCGAAGATCTCGAAGCGCGGCGCGGTAGCCGGCATTTGGATGCGCACGCCCGGCTGATAGGTTTGCTGCGTGCGGCATCCGCAAAGTAGGCAGACCACGCCAACAATATTCAATAGCTTGCGAGTCATCGTAGTTGCTCCTCTAACCATTCTAAGGCCTGCTCACGAGAAGTGAGCGCGCCATCCAGCTGTAAATCTTGAGCCTTCCGCAGCAGTTCGCCAATCCTTGGCCCCGGCGCGATGCCGAGCGCCATGGCATCGCCGCCGCGCAGCAGCGGCTCGGGAACTGGCGGTTCGTTGGCCAGCGCAGCCAGCTCATCCAGGCAAAAGACGTAGTTGTCTAAGATCCCATGGCAGGCCAAACAGTCGATGCGATGCAGGTCTAGCTCGAGCTCGAAGGTGTCGCGCCCAAACATGCGCCGCAGTGTTGCCTTGCGCATCTTTTTTACGTCGGCAAAGGACATGTGGTAGTAGACTAGCTCGCGGACTTGGCGGATGTGCTCATTGGAGGCTTTGAGGCGCTTGAGGATGTCCTCGGCCATGTCCGCGCCGACGGCTGCGTGACAAGGAAAGGTCTCGCGACCATGGGACCCAATCTCAAAGGTGGGTGGCTTGCCTACATCGTGCAGCAGCACGCCCCAGGCCAACGCCGAACAGGGATGCACCATATTGCGCAGCAGCAGCATGTTGTGGACCCAAACGTCCCCTTCCGGGTGATATTCTGGCGGCTGGGTCACGCCATGCATACAGGTCAGCTCCGGCAGAATCTCTTCCAACAGCCCAAGGCGGTCCAGAAGTTCGAATGCCTCGGCGGGTTGCGCCCCGGTGAGCATCTTGTCTAGTTCCGAAAAAATTCGCTCGGCGCTGATCTGGGTGATCGAGCCGGAAAACTCCTGAATTGCTGACTCCGCAGCGGAGTCGAGCGGGAACTGAAACCGGGCGGAGAAGCGGACGGCGCGCAGCATGCGCAGGTAGTCTTCCTCGAAACGACGGGAAGCATCACCGACGGTTCGAATGATGCCCTTTTTAAGGTCTGTCAGGCCGCCGATAAAATCTACGATTTCATGGGAAACGGGGTCGTAGAAGAGCGCGTTGATGGTGAAGTCTCGGCGCTTGGCGTCCTCTCGGGCATCGGCAAAGGTTACGCCTTCCGGTCTGCGGCCATCGACGTAGCCGCCATCAATGCGGAACGTGGCAACTTCGGTTTGAACCTCTTCTCCCACGACAACGATTACGCCAAAGGCAGCGCCGACGGCGACGTTGCGGCGAAAGAGCTTCTGCACCTGCTTCGGAGTTGCGCCGGTGGCTACGTCTACATCGTTGGGGGCCCGGCCAAGTAGACGGTCGCGGACCGCACCGCCGACCACATAGGCCTCGTGACCGTGCTCCCGTAGAGTCTGCACGATGAAAGCCGCGTGTTCCTCGGCGGGAGTCAGGCCGCTTGCTGGCCAGATCTGGTTATGAATTCGTTCGGACATGGTGAGGTTCTCCGTTCGGCAAATCACCGGCTGATGCCGCACTCGCCTGTTCTTTCAAGCTCAACGTCGCCGCAGAGTCGCTAAAGCGCGCAAAGTAAATAATGCCTCTTTGCGCACCCAGGGAGGGGCGTCCGGAGCTTCGCTTAGTGTTTCGACCGCCTCCAGAAAGCCAGGTGCCTCGTTGCGGAGTTTACGCACCATGTAGACGGACGCCCAGCGCGCCTCCCAGAAGCTGCGCGTCTTTTCCTGGCCTGCGTGGGCGTCTGGATTAAGATGATCGGCGAGCAGTTGAATCTCTTCGGCACTTTCACCACCTGGCTGCAGGGCGATAATTGCCCCAGCTGCGTAGGTGTGTAGAACCGGGTCTTCGGACCAGAAGAACACGCGTCGGATGCTGGCCATAGTCTCGTCTTCGACCTCGCCGAAGTTGGCAAATGCGCGCATCATGAAGGCACGATTTACGGGATCGGGCTCGATGTCGAAGGCCGCTCGCAGTGCGAACTCCGCAATGCTGCCGTCATGCCGCAGCAACTCAAGAATGTGGGCGGCTCTCCGACGCTCCCATTGATCGCCCCGCAAGTCACCGCGCAGCATCTCAGCAGTCTGCTCAAGGGTGGCCCGCAGCTTGCGAATCTCTGGCAGAGTTGGGGGGCGGCTTCCAGAATCCCGCCAGGAGGTTTGCCGAAGTTCTGGTTGACCCCGAGGGGGCGTGACGCATCCACAGAGCGCGCTAGCCAGTAGGCCTAGGCCAATCAGGCTTCGCATGGGGGCTTGTCTCCCAGAACGCCCCTGAGAGCCGTGGCCATGCCCTGAAGCCAGAGTAGGACGAAGCTGAACGGGATGAGCGCACGGACGATGCCGCGCAGTGGCAGGCCGTTATCGTTGGC
>DMTJ01000489.1 GCA_003477185.1 Lentisphaeria bacterium | reverse complement strand
AGTCCGCAGGCGAGGCATTTACCGCGGCAGAGGCGCAGGCATTGCTCGGGCGGCTGCCACATGGCTGCCACAAGGTCACCACGGGATGTGTCACCGTCTTCGGAGGCTCGGCGCTTTACCCAAGCGCACCGTTCCTTAGCGGGGAGGCTGCACTGCGGTGCGGCGCCGGCCTCGTGACGGTCGCTGTGCCCACAGCGATTCCGGTTCTGCCCGTGCCGCGTGCCCTGATCGTGCAGCAACGCAGCGGCCCGCAGACACACAGGGCCTTGGCCGAGGCCGAGCGCGCGGCTCTCACCAGCCAGGATGTCATCGCCGTTGGGCCCGGTCTGACACGTGAGCCCGAGGCCGTGGGGATGGTGCAACAGCTCTTGAGCACGGAGATAAAGCTGGTGGTAGATGCCGATGCCTTGGTTGCGATCTCCGCAGATCTGCTCCCGAAGCAGGCACCCTGGGTGCTGACTCCGCACGCAGGAGAGTGTGCTAGGCTGATCGAGCGCCTGGGCGGCAGTTGGCCGGAGGACCGCCGAGAGCTGGCCCGGGAACTATCCGCACAAACCGGGGCAGTCGTGGTCCTGAAGGGGCCGAACACGATTGTGGCTGCGCCCGATGGCTCGGTCACTTGGAACACAACTGGGACTCAGGCTCTGGCCACAGGCGGGACAGGTGACATCCTGACCGGCATGATCGCGGGCTTTTGGGCCGGTGGGCTTGCAGCTGCCGATGCCGCCAGGCTTGCTACTTTTGTCCACGGCAGCGTTGCGGAGTCCGCAATCTGCCAGCGGGCCTTCATCGCCGACGACTTGCTGGCTGGCTTGGCGCCCGCGCTCGCGGCCATCTCTCCGTTCGCCTGATGGGAATGTTCGTCTCCATGGCGGTCGAAGATCCGCACCGTTACATGATGTGGGTGCTCTGCGTCATCTTCTCGATTTGCTTGCACGAGTTTGCCCATGCCATCGTGGCTAAATGGCAGGGGGATACGACGGCCGAGGATATGGGCCATCTTACCCTGAACCCGATGATTCAAATGGGGCCGATGGCGTTGATCATTCTCTGCCTAGCTGGGATTGCCTGGGGGGCAGTGCCCGTGGATCCTCGACAGATGCGCCATCGCTACAGCCATGCACTGGTGGCCTTTGCCGGTCCGGCGATGAATCTGTTGCTGTGGGTGCTGGGGGTGCTTGGCTTCGTACTGGCGATGAAGATGGCACCGGAGAACCAGACCTTGCACATGGCATTTTTTCAGCTAGCTAGTCTGAATTTGCTGCTGGCGCTATTCAATCTGATTCCCGCGAGTCCGTTGGATGGCTGGACTGTAGCCGCCTTCTTTTTCCCTAAGCTTGAGCAGGCATCGGATGAAGTGAAGGGAGGGATTACAATCGGACTTTTCGCACTGGCGTTTATCTCTCCCATGATTGGTTTCTTGTACAACCTGTCAGGAGACGTATCCTGGGCCGTGGGAAGCTTTCTGCTTACGCAGTTGAGTTGACTGTAACTAGAAATCTTTTTCTTGAGGTTATGCGACTGAATCATCCAAACACTCTGTTGATTATCACGGATCAGCAGTTCGCGGATGCGATGAGCTGCGACATTGGCGATCGCTACTTACATACGCCTCATATGGATTCATTGGCCCGCAGCGGCATGCGCTTCACGCGCGCACCCTCGCCGAATCCGCTCTGTGTGCCCCTGCGCAGCTCCGTGATCGCCGGGCTTTATCCGCAGTGGACAGGCGTTCAGTCCAGCGGCGGCCTGTGCCTTCCTGCGTGCGGAACACGAGAATCCCTATTTCGCCGTTGCCTCGTTCCTGAGCCCACACGAGATCTGCGAGTGTTCCCGCCTCCAGGAGCTTCCGTGCAGCCAGATCGGGGAGCCTCCGGCCATGCCGGATCGGCCGCCTCTCCCGCACAACGCTGCACCGCCGGAGAACTAAACCGACATCATGGCTCAGATGCGCACGGCCTACCAGACCCACCGTTTGTTCCCCGTCGGAGACTGCACCGAGAACGATTGGCGTCGACAGCTCTGGGGCTATTACCGTCTTATTGAGCGTGCGGATCGCTTCGTCGGGGAGCTGCTCGCTGCCCTCTAGGCGTCCGGTCAGCAAGACGATCACATAGTGGTCGTCTTCATCTGCCACCAAGGAGTCATCGCACATGGCAAATCAGGCCCGCTGGCAAACCTGGGCGTGGACCTCATGCCGAGCTTATGCGAGTTTGCCGGGATTCCGGCTCCCGTAGCTTTGCCGGGCTTGAGCATTTAGGCAGCCGCTCATGGCGAAGAATCCGCTGGAAACCGCGAGTACGTCGTTTCCCAGAATCAAATGGTTCAGTGCGAGCCCGTAGACGGCAAACGGTTCATGCCCCACAGGCGCATGGTCCGTAGCGACTGCGACAAATACAGCCTCTACAGCGAAGGCATCCGGCCCGAGTCATTGGTCGATATGGAACAGGACCCCGGTGAGATGTACAACCAAGCAGGCAATTCAAAGCTAGCGCCCGTGCTCACCTAGCACAGAGAATACCTCAGCGAGTTCGCGCAACAGCATGGCGACGATCAGGCGCTAAGCATGCTGAACTACCAAGCTGGCGTTTTTCCGCGCACGCGGAAAAACGCGCCCCCAGCGCTTGGCGCGCTTGCCGATAGAGCCTTTGACATGGTTGCCGCTCGGTTCTCACTTAAGCTGCAAACAGCTTGCTGGCTCGTTGCGCTCGGCCAAGAAACGCTAGGCAAAATGGGTGCTTACCAGAGCCGTTCCAGGCTTTCCAGCGAGCGACTGACGGAGGGCCCGTTGTGTTGCTTGGGACGTGCTGAGGGGAACTCTTTGACTTCGAGCAAGTTCGTGAAATTACTGCCCGCTGCGAACGTGGTTGAATGATCCGTCAGCGAACTGAGGCCTGCCTGCTCGCAGGCGTGCGTTCTTCCAGTACT
>DMTJ01000604.1 GCA_003477185.1 Lentisphaeria bacterium | reverse complement strand
CACCTTCGAACTACCCCAGTTGAGGCCTGAATAAAACCGGCCATCATCGAGGCGCTTGACCACCACCTGCACGATCACCACGTCACCAAACTCATCCTCGGCCGTGCCGGTCAGTGCGTCGGGCCAATCTGCGGAGCGGAGCGGGCCGCTCACATCTAACGCACAGAAAGGTGCCCGGCTATCCAGCACGAATGTCGAGTCACCAGACGAGGAATTGCCCGCCAGATCCGTCGCAATGCAGGTGATGGTGTAGCGCACATTTTCCTCGAGATTGCTGATGCTCAGCGGGTAACTCCAGCTGGCGGTACCGTTTGCCGTCAACAGCGTAATCGCCCCCCAACTGGCGCCCTGAAAGTACATGCCGTCTGATTCACGCTGGATTCGCAGAGCGACCGTGTCCACAGCGCTGCCTGTATCGCTGGCGAGGCCTGTCACGGCCTCTGGCCATGCGGGCACTTGGATGGGCCCCTGCGTCGTGACCGAGCAAGTCGGCAGCTGGCGGTCTAGTACGATAGAATCGCTGAACACTGCACGATTTTGGACATTGTCCTCATACTCGCCTTCGACCGTATGCGTGCCGTCCGCGTCCGGCAGTTGCCAGTCTGCGGAGTTCGCAAAGTCCACAAATTCTCCGAACTCCCCGCCCGACTCGCGGAAACGCATGCGCGCCGCATCGTCGATGGTGCTGATCAACGTGACGTCCCGGGAGGCTGTGTAGCCAGGATTGCCGACGCCAATCTCGAGCGTGCCGGCCGGAGGCAACGTGTCCAATGTCACCGAGGCCGACAGCGCCAGCAGGTTCAACACGTCGTCGCGAAACTCCACATAAATCTGGTACAGCGCATCGCTGAAGCCGATTGAAAATGGCGTTGAGTTTACCATCGTCTTCCATTCGGAAAACGCGCCGTCGTCCAGCTTAACCCGGTATTCATCAGCACCAGTGACGGAGAACGACAGCGTAACCAGCGGTGTATCCGTGTACTCGCCCTCCACAATCTCGATCGTCCCCAGCGGCACATCTGCATCGAACAACATCGTGCCGACCAGAGAAACCGAGTGCCCAGCGGCGTCAGTGGCATCGCATGTCAGCGTATACGTCCCCGAATCCAGTAACTCTAATGCCAGCGGGATTTGCCAATCTCCGGGAGAAAATACGAAGGTGTGCGGCGCCGCTTCCCAGCTGTCGCCATTGAACGCGTGGCCATCATCCTCGCGGGTTAGGGTTACCTGCGCGGCGGTTGCTGTATCATCCGCAAACGTCCCGGAGATGCCGTCTGGCCATAACGAAGGGCCAGCCGAAGCAGGAAAGTCAGACGTACAAACCGGCGGCGTGTTGTCGTAGGTTAAGGTTTGGATATCGTTCGCAATGTTCCCCGCCTCATCTTCCAGCTGGCAGGTGATCGAGAAGCTGGCACCGTCCTGCAGTTTGTCCGTGCTTAGGTTCACCAACCAAGGGCTGGCGCTGATATCGATTTCCGTCGCCACAGCCGTCCAAGCTGCGCCATCGTAATACTCACCGTTTTCCTGATTCTGAATCGTCAGGGTTGCCGTCCGCAGTCCGCTGCGGTCGTCTGTGGCGGTGCCGCTGATCGTTCCTGGCCAAGTCGCAGCGGTGTACACGGCACCATCTTCCCTATCGATGACGCACACCGGGGCATTGCGATCCAGAATGACCGTATCCTCTAGCGCCAGCACGTTTCCGGCCAGGTCCCGGAACTCCGCCCGCACCCTGCGCGAGCCGTCCAGACTCACCAGCACCCAGTCGAACGGAGACTCCACTGCAAGCCAAGAACCGAAGTTCAGCGTTTCATTCGCGATGCGCATCTCTATGGCATCGTCGGTCTCGCTGAATAGCTGCACGAATGGCGTATTGAGCCCGACAGGTTGGCCCTCACCAATTGAGAACGTCCCGCTCGGAGGCGTGTCATCCAGTTCAAACTGCGCCTGACAAACCCCGGTATTTCCCGCCCGGTCGAGCGGCCTGCAGTTTACGGTATACACAACCCCCTCGCTCAGAACTCCCAGAGACAATGGGAAAAGCCAGGGAGACGTGCCCGTAGCTGGCAGAAATGTCTCGCTGCCACTCCAGCCGCCCCCATTAAAAAACAGGTCATCGCTGCCGCGCTGCACGGAGATTAGCACGGACGAAAGGCCACCAGCATCAGCCGCTGAGCCCAGCAGGGTATTGGGCCAGGCTGGCGACTGGTAGATGGCGTCCACGTCAATCGCGCAAGAAGGAGCAGTGGTGTCTACCTCGACCACCGAGACATTCGTTCCGATTCTGCCTGCGATGTCAGTCGCCGTGCAGGTGATCGTGTATTGCACCAAGTCCTCAAGCTGATCCAGCGGCAGGGAAAATGACCAGTCGCTGGTTCCCACTACGGGCAGGTCAACTTCAGCGGCATCCCAGCTCCCGTCCAGCTGCCGGTAGAGGCTGTCAGAGCCACGCCGAATCGTCAGCGTGACACCCGCCACGCCGCTTGCCGAGTCTCCAGCAGTTCCGCTGATCTCATCCTGCCAGGTCGTGCCATTGAACAGGCCGACTGTGTCAATCTCACAAATCGGCGACTCGCGATCTAGGATAATGCTGTCGGAAAGAGCCAGGATATTACCCGCCTCATCCTCGTACTCCACAAATACCTCATGAGAGCCTTCCGAATCTGGCAAAATCCATGCTGCGGACGTTGCGTAGTCTATCGTGGTTGCTGCTTCGTTTGAGTTGCGAATGCGCATCGTGACGGGGGCCCCATCCACCGCGCTGACGATGTCGACGTTGCGTGAATCCGTAATTGCGGGGGCACCGGCATTCAGGCTCATCGTCCCTGTGGGCGCCACCGTGTCCACCGTGATCTGTGCGGTCGCGGCAAACACATTTCCTGCAAGATCTGCGAACTTCGCATCCACCGTCCGCAAGCCTTCTCCAGCTGGAAGCGTCAGATTTCCACCTGAGAAAATAGCCTCCCATTCGCTGAAGCCCTCACCCAAGTCAAAACGCATTTCCATCGCGCCCGATACACTCAGGTTCAGAGTCAGCACCAGCGAGTTTATTAGCGGTGCTTCATCGAACGTAAAGCTCCCACTCGGCGCGATTGTGTCGATCACAAAGTGCTCGGTTACCAGCACACTTGGATTGAGCGCCAGGTCCGTTGCTTCGCATTCCACCGTGTACGTACCATCGACCAGTAGCCCAATCCCCAGCGGAATGGCCCAGTTTCCAGCGGAAGCCGCCGTGACCGTCCTGGTCCCGACCCAACTGTTCGAACCGCTGTCGTAATAGTCGCCAGCAGGGTTGCGGATTGCGACTTCACCGGCCGCGAAGCCAGCATTGTCGGCCAGCGTGCCCGCGACTTCTTCCGGCCAGGTCGCCGTGCGATAGGCATCTGTCGTGGTGATCGTGCAGACTGGAGGCGCGCTGTCCACCGTAAACCCGCCCAGAGCCGTGGTCGAAGAACGGCCCACTGCATCAGTCGCCCAGGCTGAGAGCGCGTAGCTTACCTCGTTTGACAGCGCATCGATCGGTAAGGCGGAGGACCATTCTGTCGTACCGCTAGCCACCAGCTCAATCAACGCAGCCTGCCAATCACTTCCGTTATAGTAGAAACCGTCCGAATCACGCTGAATCACCACCCGCACTTCGACGATGCCGCTCTCGTCATCGCCGGCGAGCCCGGTGACTGCGTCGAGCCAGGTCACGGGCCCAAGAATGCCGCCTACGCTGATGCTGCAGGTCGGATCTGTGCGGTCGATAATAATCGAGTCAGAGCTCGAGATGACATTCCCCGCAAGATCGCGAAACTGCGCGGATACGGTGCGTATGCCGTCCTCGTCCGGCAGCGTCCAGGCCTGTGT
>DMTJ01000265.1 GCA_003477185.1 Lentisphaeria bacterium | reverse complement strand
CATGATCGGCCCGGCGATTTCATTCGTCGTGCACGTCCTTGTCCTCGGGATGCTTGCGGTGTTCGCAACCAGCACGACAGAGTATGAAGAGCCAGCCATCGAAATTACGGTGGAAGAGATTGAGATCGTCGAACTCGAAGAAGAGATGATCGAGGAGATCGAGGAGATTGAAGAAGAGACTTTCGACGATGTGGCGCCGGAGATCAGCGTAGAAGCGCCAACGCCTACGGAAACCGAGGCAGATGTGGCCTTAGAGGACGTCAGCGACGAAGCGCCGCAGACGGATGACAATTCTGAGTTTGAAGAGCAGCTGGACGTCCAACCGACGATGTCCCCCTTAAAGCTGTCGTCGCTCTACGGAGGGCGTTCCGCTGCCGGGCGAGCCGCGACCGTAAGAAGGCACGGCGGTTCCGGCGCTGGCCAGGACGCAGTGCTGCGCGCCCTTCGCTGGCTGCAGAAAGTGCAGAAGAACGATGGCTCCTGGCCGGGGGATCCGGCATTTACGGCCTTGGCCTTGCTCTGTTTTCTGGCGCATGGCGATACCCCGCTGTCAGAAGAGTTTGGCGTCACAGTCCAGAAGGCAATGCAGTGGCTCGCTGAACGGATGCCGTCCAACGGCAAGAGCTTTCCCGGTGGCAGAGGGGCCTACTCCCACGGGATTATCACCTATGCGCTTGCCGAGGCTTACGGCATGACCCAGATCCCATTTCTGAAGCGGGCGATGGAAGATGGCCTGGACGTGCTCATTAAAGGTCAGCAGCGCGGCGGTGGCTACGACTACGGCTTTAAAAAGGGCGAACGCTGGGACCTGTCTGTCGCTGGCTGGCAGATGCAGGCAATGAAGGCTGGATACGTCGCCGGAGCCAGCAATAAGGGGCTCCATGAGGCCATTGACAAGTCGATCAAGTTTACCAAGTCGACCTATAAGAACTACAAGTTCGGCTATAGCAGTCCAGGCGCCGGCAGGAACATGACCGGTGTGGGCGCGGTCTGTCTCCAGCTGCTCGGCGACAAGAAGGCCAAGGAAATAAGCGGTGCCTTGGACAATACGATCATGAAATCGCGGTTAGAAGGCTATGAACACGCAAAAAAGGACTTTAAGGAAGCGGCCGCACACAGCCTGTATGGTTGGTACTACGACACGCAGGCTGCCTTCAATGAAGGTGGCTCCGCCTGGAAGAAATGGCGTAAAGTATTTGAGCCGGTGCTGATCAACAATCAGCATGAGGAAGGCTACTGGGATGTGGAGATTCATAAGAAAACTGGCGTGGAAGGCAAAGTGTTCTCCACTACGTTGTGCTGCCTGCAGTTAGAAGTCTACTACCGCTATTTGCCATCGTTTGACTTGGCCAAGATGGGCGCGACCAGCCGCAAGGTTTCGAGCCTGCTCGACGATGACGATGACGACGATCTCGACCTACTCATCGACTGAACGACTGAACGGACTGAACGGACTGGCATGAACTATCCAGGCTAGTAACACGCATCACTCCGGGGACGGGATATTGAAGATCGTTCGCACCGCAACCGTTGTCCTGCTGTTTACATTCTTTGGTGTATTTCTGGTGCTGCCGCTGTACACCATTCTGCTCGAGGGCCTGCAGCCGATCTACCTGCTCGAGGCCGTGCAAAACCCGGTTTACGTAAGCGGGTTCATCAATGCCTTCAAGATCGCCACGGTTGTGACGGTCTTGGTTGCAGTCGTCTCGATCCCGATGGCGATGATTGCCCATCGCTATGACTTCCCGCTGCGCAGTTGGACTAATGCTCTGGTCCTCCTCCCCCTCATACTGCCGCCTTTTGTCGGCGCGCTGGGTGTCCAGCAGCTTTTCGAACGGACCGGTGCGTTCAACTCGCTGCTCACGGCAATCGGCTTGGTTGCCCCAGGCCAAGGTCCGGATTGGCTGGGCCAGCATCGATTTGCCGCAGTCTGCCTGCTGGAGGCGTTGCACCTCTACCCGATCCTGTACCTGAACGTGCGCACGTCCCTGGCAAATATCGACCCAGCGATGGATGAAGCGGCGCGAAACCTCGGCGCCAGCGAGTGGGAACGCCTGCGCACAATTACTCTGCCATTAATTCGCCCCGGCCTGTTTGCCGGCGGGGTCATCGTCTTTATCTGGAGCTTTACCGAGCTCGGCACGCCGCTGATGCTGGGCTATCTCGATGTGACACCGGCGCAAATCTTCGCTGGAATCGGCGAGCTAAACTCCAATCCGACGGCGTACAGCTTGGTGGTGGTCCTCTTGGTGGTAAGCAGCCTGCTTTACTTTGTCGGGCACTACTTCCTTGGTCGGGCCCAGGATCTCGGCTCGATGAAGTCCAGCAGTGGTGCCAAGCCCGCAGAACTACCGCATGCTTGGCAGCGCTGGGGCGTCACGGCCCTGTTTATCGGGTTGAGCTTGCTGGCGATTTTTCCCCACTTCGGCGTGTTGCTGCTATCCGTGTCGCGAGACTGGCACGAGACCATTCTGCCGAGCGCCTACACCCTGCGCTTCTACCAAGATGCTGTGACCCATGACTTTGTCGTACCGAGCATTGGCAACAGCGTCCTGTATGCTTCCATTGCCACGTGCGGCGCTGTCGTCCTGGGCCTGCTTGTGGCCTTGGTCGCAGTGCGCTGGAAGCCACCGGGCTGGCGCCTGCTCGATGGGATCGCGATGTTGCCACTGGCTGTTCCCGGGATCATTCTTGCCTTTGGCTATCTGAGCATGGCAACCCGCTACGACTGGCTCCGCAGCTGGCTCGACCCAATCGAGAATCCAACCTTGCTGCTGATCATTGCTTATGGCACCAGAAGGCTGCCCTACGTGCTACGCGCCGCTACCGCAGGCCTGCAGCAAACCCCTGAGGACCTCGAGCGGGCCGCCGCGAATCTCGGAGCCAAATCGTTTACGGTACTCAGCCGCATCACAATCCCGCTCATCTTTGCCAACCTCATTGGCGGCATGGTCTTTGCCTTCAGCTTCTCCATGCTCGAGGTGTCCGATTCGCTCATTTTGGCGCAGAAGATGGAATACTTCCCGATCACCCGTGCGATCTATGAGCTATCGATGGTTCTGGGATCCGGACCGTATATTGCGTGCGCGTTTGGTGTCTGGGCCATGGCCTTTCTCGGCTGTAGCATCCTGTTTGCAACGCGTATGTTGGGCGATCGCATGGGAGCGATGTTCCGCCTCTGACTACGCCTCTCTGCCGCCCAATGACTGCCCAGGGGGACAAAGAAGCGCGCTTCGATCTTGGCCCGATGAAGGGTGAGCTAGCCCGTTCCATGCTCCTCTCGCCAGTGATCGCCAGCCTTCACCCTACCGGTGTGGTCATGATTGTGGCCATTCAGCACTTTGAGGCGACAGCGACCGCAAAATGGCTACTGACGGTGTCTGTGGCGCTGGGCATGATTCTGGCTCCCCTCACCACTCTGCTGGTGAGCCGGGCGCAAGTCCCGATCACCCGCGTGCTCGCCTTCACGGCGGCCCTGAGCGCTGGCGGCCTCATTTTGGCAGGAAGCAGCACAGGGCTTTGGCCATTCGTCGGCGGAATCCTGATTGGCGGGCCGTTGCTTGGCACCAGCCTGCCACTAATCCCCGCACTCTGGCGGCAGAATGTTGGCGCCAAGAAGCGCGGGCGCACCTTCAGTCTGGTGGCGATGTCCGCAGCCGTTTCTGCCTTGGTCGGCGGCTTGATCATTTCACAGTACATGGGCGATGATGCCGGGAGATTCCGGCCCGTGCTATTTGGCCTGGCCATCCTCTGCCTGATCGGCGGTGCTGCCATCTGGCGCGTACCCTCGGTCGCTCTGGACGCGACTGCATCAGTGAATCCGCTGCGGTGTCTCCGCTTTCTAGTCCAGGACCGTCTATTCGGCTACGTCAGCCTGGTCTGGTACATCATGGGGATCGCGAACCTGGCGACGATCCCTTTGCGCACTGAGTTGGCGGCGTCGCCGGACTACTTAAATCTTGACGCTGCGTACGCAGTCTTTCTGCTGATGGTTCTGCCCGAGGCAGTATCAGTTGGCGCGATGTACGTTTGGGGACGCATGTTCGATCGCGTCAATTTCTTTGCGCTGCGCATCGCGATCAACTGTGCCTTCATTCTCAGTCTACTCACCTACTTCACGGGGACCGTCTCCGGCATTATTCTGGGCACGGTTTGCTTTGGCATTGGCCGGGGTGGCGGGACGGTTGCCTGGACCTTGTGGGTGACCAAGTTTGCCAAGGAGGAGCATACCGCCGAGTACATGGCGGTGCACACGTTCCTCACCGCAACTCGCGCCATGATCGGCCCCTACCTGGCCTACTTAATGCTCACCCACGAGTGGCTTCCCATCAACCAGATCGGTTGGCTGGCAGCTGCCCTAATGACGGGTGCGAGCCTGATGCTCGTACCGGTACTCAAGTACGGCAGAAGGTAGGCCGCGAGAGGCTGCTAGCCGACGAAGTCCACCGCGTTGCGGAAGATGGCTACGCCGAGGCCTTCTGCTGGCAGCACGCCGTTGAGCTTCTGGCGAGTCCAGTGCGGATGGTTATACGGCGACAGGTATGCCTCTGGATGAGGCATCATGCCGAGAATCCGGCCAGTGGGGTCACAAACGCCAGCGATTCCAAGCGGGGAGCCATTGGGATTGTCCGGAAACTCTTCAGTCGGCTCTCCGGACTCCGGATCGCAGTACTGCAGGCAAATCTGTCCCTGAGCAATGATGCGGTCCAGCACGTCCTGCGAGGCAACGGTAAACTTGCCCTCGCCGTGGCGGATCGGCAGCGCTAGGGAATCGAGGCCGCGGGTAAACACGCAAGGAGACTCAGGATTCGCCCGCACCGTGACCCAGTCATCGCGAAAGCGGTCGTTGTCATTGCGAGCCATCGCCGCTTGCGGTTCCCCGGTCTGCCCATCACTGGCTGGCAACAACCCAAGGCGGGTGATGACCTGCATCCCGTTGCAAATGCCAAGAACTAATCGCCCGCCGGCGACGTAGCTGTCGAGCGCTTCGCCGAGTTGGTGCCGGACCTTATTCGCAAACGCCACGCCGGCACCGAGATGGTCACCAAACGAGAAGCCGCCAATAAAGGTAAGAATGTCGTGCTCCTGCAAGGTCTCGGGACGCGCAAGCAGCTGGTTGAAGTGCAGCAGGCTGACCTGTGCACCGCAATGCTCGAATGCAGCCTGTGTTTCGCGTTCACAGTTCAGTCCGTAGCCGGTAATGATGAGACACTTAGCCATGGTTACGCCTCCGGTCCGCGGGTATAGGCCGCTGTGAGCTCGGCCAGGTTTAGCTCAACTTCTGGGCTTCCCCGATGATGCAGGACCAACGCCGGGTCTCGCGTGACTTTGCCGATGCAAGCCACAGCCTGATCTGCTTCGAACAGCGCTTCGAATTTCTGCCAGTTGTCGGGACAGACGGTGACCACGAAGCGGCTGTTGGTTTCGGAAAACAAGAGCCCGTTCAGATCAAGATCTCCTGCAGTTGGGACTAGCGACAGGTCAGCCTCGATGCCCAACTGCCCGCCGATTGCGGACTTCGCAAGTGCCACCGCCAGACCGCCAAGCGCCGGGGTATGAATGGAGCGGCAGAGCCCGGCGGCGGTAGCCTTCGCCATCGCCTGGTAGGTTCTGATTGCTTCGTCTGCGTCCACCTTCGGGACCGCATTGCCCGTGTAGCCTTGCATCGCCAGATACTCACTGCCGCCCAACTCGGGGAGGGTCGCACCGACCACATAGACCAAGTCTCTGGCCCGCTTGACGTCCAGTGTGACGCTGCGCGTGATGTCTGCCATCGGCGTGATCGTGGAGAACAGCAAAGTCGGAGGAATCGAAATCTTGCGACCGCCACGCGTGCTGTCGTTCTTCATGCTATCCTTGCCGGAGATACATGGCACACCGTACGCCTTACAATAGTCATAGAGCGCCTGATTTGAGCGCACCAGCTGCGCGGCCTTGTAAGCCCCGTCTGGCGTCTTGGGGCTTTCGACCGGATCTGGCCAGCAGAAGTTGTCCAGCCCGGCGATGCGGCCCATCTCGCCGCCAACGGCGATCGTACGACGTACGGCAAGGTCGATAACCGAGGCAGTCATGTGGTAGGTGTCGATATCGGAGTAGCGTGGCAGCACGGCTGCGGCCAGGATTACCCCTTCTGTGGTCAGCGGCTCCAGCATCGAGACGACGGCATCGGAGGCGACGTTATTATCGATCCCCACGTACGGCTTGATCACGCTGAGGCCTTTGACCTCGTGATCATATTGACGAGCATGAGTTTCACCGCTGGTGATGTTGTCACGAGCGAGAAGGTCCAGCAATGCCTGCGACGGATCTTGGTCTAGCGTGGTGGGCTCGTCGTGCTGAGGTGGTGCCCACACGGCAGGAATCTCCAACCGGGGATAGCCCTTGTGCATGAACTCGAGCTCAATCCGGGCAATTCGCTCGTCCTCGTAGCGAATGTCGAACCAGCCATCGTCGGTAAACACACCGATGTTGCTGATCTCGACCTCGTAGGAGTCTGCGAGCGCCTTGAGCTCGTCCCAGTCCTCCGGCGGTACCGCGAAGCTCATGCGCTCCTGCGCTTCCGAGAGCAGAATCTCCCAAGGGCGAAGGCCTACATACTTAAGCGGTGCATTCGACAGTTCCAGGCAAGCGCCACCACACTGTGTCGCCATCTCACCGATGCTGGAGGACAAGCCGCCGGCACCGTTGTCGGTAATGAAGCGAAACAGGCCGCGGTCACGAGCAACATACAGAAAGTCTGCGAGCATCTTCTGGGTAATGGGGTCGCCAATCTGCACAGCCTGGCTGGGCGACGAACCATGCAGTTCCTCGCTGCTGAACGTAGCGCCATGAATGCCGTCCTTGCCGATCTGGCCACCGGCCATGACTACAAAGTCGCCTGGGAGAATGGACTTATCTTCACTTGCTTGCCCGTTGATCGTACGCGGAAGCGTCCCGACCGTGCCGCAAAACACGAGCGGCTTTCCGAGGTAGCGCGGGTCAAAGTACTCCCAGCCGATCGCGTATGGAATTCCGCTCTGATTCCCGCCATCGATCACGCCGTGGTGAACACAATCGCGCAGCCGAGCGGGGTGAAACAGGCTCTCGGGAACGTCTTCAGCGGGCGTAGCCGGGGAGCCGAAGCAATACCCCCAGACGTTCAGTGTGAGGTCAGCACCAAGCCCAGTCCCCATCGGGTCGCGATTCACGCCAACGATGCCTGTCATGGCGCCACCGTACGGATCGAGCGCCGAGGGGCTGTTGTGGGTCTCGGCCTTGTACACGAGGTTTAAGGTGTCGTTAAAGCGCACAACCCCGGCATTATCATGGAAGACGGAAACCAGCCAGTCGATGTCTTCGCCAATCTCAAATGTCGCAGCGCGAATAAAGGTAGGAAAGCAACCGTCCACGGTTTGCTCATTTCCGGCATCATCCCGGTAATGGATGATCGCATCGAAGATCTTATGCTTGCAATGCTCAGACCAGGTCTGGGCCAGTATCTCTAGCTCGCAATCTGTAGGATTCGTAGGCAGGTCAAGAGCTCGGCGCTCCGACTTCTGTCCAGAAAAATAGTCGCGGATGGCCTTCATTTCGGCCAAGGTCAGGGCCAGCGTGTTCTTGTCACTGATGGCCTGCAGCTGTGCGTCATCGCCGGTAAGATCAATCTCAACCGACGCGCCTTCTTCGACATCACTGGCGTCATATCGCGGCCTATTTTGATGAGGGCCTTGCTCTCGCCACTCACTAGCGTTGCGAATAGCCACGCTCTGGATCAGGGCATTTGCCAGCAAATCTGTGGCCATAGTTGCGACTGACTCACGGCTCAAGCCTGGGCCTGAGATTAGGTATTCGACACTGGAGTAGACTTCTTCGTCCTCGCGCAATGGTCTGCCGATCGCATCACGAATGACGCGCCGCAACGTACGGGAAACATTGTCCGTCACGCCTGGTAGGTACCCGACGGCAATCAGCCAATCAAAAGAGACGTCCGTACTCTCGGTGGTCTGCAATACCGGATTGCTGCAGCAGGTTGCGATCTCCGCAGCCTGGTCAGCTGTGAGGTCAGCGAAAAGAGAGTAAACGTCGCGCACTTGCACCCGGTCTGTGCTGATTCCCAGGTAGCGTTGAATTCGCTCCTGAGTTTCTTCACCGCGTGCGTCACGAACTCCGGTTTTTGGGGAGACCTGCAGGCGATGATACATGGTAAACCCTTGGGCTCTGCGGTTTAGAAAGTCGGGTACCTTAGGGGACGCGCAAGGAAGTCAAGGCCGACACGCTCCTGACCGCGGTATTCTACCGTGTAAGCCGCCTGCGCTGACGCATGGCAATCGTCGCGTGAGGCCGGACGTTCAGCCCATCGGTGTAACAATTGTTGTACCTTCTGTGCTGGGTAAACAGTCCTGGCGATTCTTACCCAGTCTCGAATTAAATTGATCTTAACTGTACCTGTAAATTCAACCCAGATCCCCTACCAGTATTCCCGCCAGCAACAGTGGTGCAAACAGGAAGGCGACAACGGCGGTTTCTTCCCGTGCTTTAATTTGGAGGGCCTATGGGACTCCGAGGTTACTCGACATGGAAGTAGGAATTTCCGGAGCTCGCTTGGTACGATGGCCACGCCAACTGCGTGCGCGACTTCGGACTCGATCAAGTGCCCTTGATTTTCGTGCCTCGAACCTACGTGGAAGACTTCCGAACACGGACTGCTTTGGAAGGCGATGAGGCCGTGGTTTGGCCACAGCCTCTGCCGCAGGACGCAACACAACGTTGCCCGCTACCGTAGCGATCCCAGAACTCGGCCTCGAGGCCGCATTGGAGTTTCCGGTGGGCGGCCTGGCGAAAGTAGGACTGCGGATTTCACGCAGCAAGATCAAGCTCTGGGACACTGAAGCCCCCACCTTGTATGGGACTGAGATCCGCACCGCCGACGAAACCATGGTAGACGAGATCAACTACCGCGAGATTCGCATCGAGGGGCAGGACTGGTACCCTGCTTACCCAGATGCGTTTTATGACCTGCTTGACGTGATTGGGGCGAACCTCTACGTGGCGAGTTCGGGAGACAACCCCACCGCCGCCGACAAGTTTATGGAAATGCTGCGCCGGTTCAACAAGCAACTCATGATCACCGAATTTGGTTCCATCTCTGCGGCGCCGGACGGCTTAGAAGGACGGGAGAAGACCGACCCAGGCCATCCGGCACGGCACCATTCTGCGCGAAGGATACGAGGGCATTGGCAAGCATCCAGAGATTGTAGGCAGCGTCCCGTGGGCCTCGATGGATGTGCGAGTCCCATCGATTGGCGCTGGTATAACCGTGGCAATGGGACTTTTACCTACGCGCTGCTCGACCATCAGTACGACTACGAAGATGCCTCTGACGTTGTGAAGCAGGAGATTGCCCAACTTCGCGAGGCCCGGCAGCGGACTTAGCGGCCAAACAGCCTGGCTTTTTCCCACGCTGCCGTTGCACCGCGCGGGGATGCGTTCATTATGGGTGTTGGCACTCACTCCCTGACTCATTGTCCTCACGCGATGTCGATCCGATTCTTTTTGACCCTGACTCTAGCCTACGGCGCTCTTGCCGGCCCGAAAGTACTGCTGATTACACCCGACCGCCTGGACGCATCTTCCCGTGGAATTGCCGGTCTCCAGGACTGGCTCGCGGCCCAAGATCTACAAGTCGCCGTACTGCCTGCGGCACACAGCCAGCGCGCGGGCGAGTTCGATCTGGTATTGGACTGTGTCGGAGTCGCCGACGCGGCTCACTCCAGCGGCACTCGTGTCGTTCTTGGTGCGCATGCCCTGGCAGCGCTACCCCCGAGGCAAAGCGGTGTCACCGTGCAAACAATCAGCCGCTACCGCATCTGGAACCTGATGACAGGAGCCATGCCCGCACTGGCGCAAATTCCACAGACTCCCGTACAGAATGTGCCGCTCGCCCACGTCACCCTGGATGCAGGTGCGCAAGCCTTCGCCTGGGCGCAGGTCGAGGCTCGGGTTGAATTCGATTGGCCGGCCTCCAGCCCAATGCCGGTCGTCGCAGAATCAGTGCCCCACATCCCTGTGTTGTGGCAAACCGCAGATGGAACCTACGTCTGCCTATTTGGCCCAGAGAACTTGGCGGAGCCCGCTGCCGCCCTGTTGCTCCAGCATCTCCTCGCAAGCCTGCTGGGTCAGCCAGTCCCAGAAACCGCGCCAGCGCCGACCGCCTGCGCACCAGATTTTGTACGCTTCTTCGCCCGGACTGCCCGGACTTATCTCAGCAACGATGAAACTCGCGATGAGTTGGCCCGGTTTTCCGCCTATGCTACTGGCCCGCAGATTGACCGTCTGCATGCGACGCTCGCAAAGCAGGCCCTGACCATTTCCGCCGGGCCGGACTGGCTGCTGGGAGCCGGCAATGCACTCGCAACAGCTGGCGAGATAAGACGCATGGGCCGGGCCTCCTCGGCGACCATCGCTGCCCTCCTCCGCCACCCCCTAGCTGATGTACGCATACTCGCCTGTCGGCTTGCTGGCATTGGCCGTGTTGAAGCCGCCACTCGTGCACTCGAGGCCCTTCTGCTCGACCGCGAACAGCCCTTTTCGGTACGCCTAGCCGCCGCCGAAGCACTGCAACGAGGCGCATTCGAGACTCGTCTCGAAACTACGCTGCCGGCTCTTCCGGGCAATGATGATCGTATCCTAGCCGCTGTCCTGCTGGCGCGCCGCGATCCGACCGCGGCCTGCCAGGCGTTTGCGGAGACCGCAACCAAGGTCCGTGGCAAAGACGCCGTATCGTTGGCTGACGCCTTCGCGCTACTGCTGAGTGTCCGCAGCTTTCGGGACGCCATCACCAAGACATCGTTGGCGCCGAGCGGCGATGCGCGCAAGGCCCTGCGATTTGTACTCAAGCGCGAGGGGATTGCCGCGGAAGACCTCAACAAAAGCCTCCGCTCGATTGCGGGCTACAAGCCCACTCACCAACAGATCCTTCGGCGCAACAAGGACCGAGTCAGAGACGCGGTCATGCGACAGGGAAAGCCAAAGCTCGGGCGCGACCTATTTTTCTCCGAGCGCGCTGCCTGCGCCACGTGCCACACAGTGGGCGGCCGTGGCAATGACATTGGCCCGGAACTCACCCAACTAGGGCTCCAGCGCGATACTCAGACCATCTTGGATGCGTTAATTCGTCGCGGTGCTGGCGAGACAGCCGTCGCCCTCTCCCTCCCGTACGGGGACATCTATCACGCCTCCGCTGCGGACCGCGACCGCTACACCCGGACCAACGGTGAGCCCCTTTATCTGCCGCAGCACAGTCAGGTTGAGAAACAGCCAGTATCGCTGATGGCTCCCGATGGCATTGACGAACTATCCCAAGTCGATGTCTACCATCTCGCTGCCTTTCTTACGCAACTTGGTAGCCCTGGCAAGTCTTCGTACCTCCCCGAGCCGGTGGTCACCAACTGGCTGGCCTACCCGTATTCGGGTGCCCTCCCGACGCGCAGCGAACGATCCGCAACGCGGCTCTACGCCGGTGCCGACAATCAGGTACTAGTCAGCAAACTCAAAGATTTGGGTACAGATGCGATCGTGCTGAGCACCGACCTCTACTGCCGACGTGCAGGCTCAGCGACCGTGAGTATTTCCCGTGATTGCGGCTTGGTCTCGTGCTGGCTTCGCGACGAGCACGGTTGGGAAGAGGTCGTAGGCGATACGATCCAGCTTGCCACTGGCACGAGCCAGCTGGCCGTGGTCGTCAACCCCGCGATCGCAGGGCAGCCGCTGCGGGTCGAGCTAAGCGGACAGGCGATCGTAGAGTTGCGAACGCCGCACAACCGACCCTGACGAGCAGGCGGCTGTGAATTCCGGAATCGCAATCGACGCGACCGTTGTGGGACCGCCCCGCAGTGGCGTGCACTACGCAGTGGCAGCAGGGGCGATTGCGCTTGGCAGCTACGGCCGCGCCCATGTATTCACGGGCGATTCAGACCTTATAGATGCCTGTGCTCGGGCCAGCATTCCCACCTCACCGGGGCCTGTCGCGGGCAACGTTCTGCGCAGGATCGCCTGGCAACAGTTGGTGTTTCCCCATTACCTGCGGGATGCAGGCGTCCTGTTCGCTCCAGCCTATACCGCACCAGTCCGCTGCCCAATCCCCTACGTGGTCCATGTCCATGATACACTGGCGTTTCGCCGGCCGGAGCTGTGCGCACTTCGCAACGCAGCGCACATGCGTGTCTTGATGCCGGCCGCGGTCCGCCGCGCGAAGACGGTGCTCGTGTCTTCCACCGCGGAGGCTGACGCAGTGCACAGCAGATTTGGGGTCCCGATCCCCCGCATCGAGCGCATCCCTCTGGGCGTGGATCCTTGCTTTCTCGATAGGCCCCAGGCTCGCCCACGCGAGCGGCCCTACATCTTGTTCGTGGGAAACCTTGAGCCTAAGAAGGGCGTCGGGCAGTTACTCGAAGCCTTCCAATCCCTCGACACAGGCGACCATGAGTTGGTCATCGCTGGCCGCTACGCCTGGCGCTCTGCGCCGATTCGCCGTGCTCTACAGCAAGCGGGGCCAAACGTCGTACATCTGGGCTACGTCCCCCGCACCGAGTTGCCGACTCTCTACGCACACGCCGCCCTGACTGTCATGCCCAGCATAGATGAGGGATTCGGCCTGCCAATTCTTGAGGCAATGGCCAGCGGCTCGCCATTATTGCACGCACATCATCCGGTCCTGTGCGAAACCTCGAACGGCCGCGCCATGACCTTTTGCAACAACGCAGACCTCGCCAGTCAGATTGCAACTGCGCTGCGCGCTACTCCGCCAACGGCTGAAAATCAGGAGTGGGCCCGTTCTCAGAGCTGGGAAAGGTGGGCCCAGCACGCCCTCCCCATTCTGCAGGCGGCCATCTAACGGCCTAGTGTTGCACAATAGCCTGTCGGACTTAGCCGCCCTAGGCTCGGCTAATCGTAGAAGCGGCGCAAGGCGCCAATGCTGGTCTCATCTCGCGCCGGAAGAAAGGTCGGCATGCCGAGCCGATTCAACACGTCAAGGCGCTGAATGGGTTGCTGCTCAAGATCAATCAAAGGCTCGACGTCCCCGCCATAAAACGGCTGAGGTGTGGCTCCTTCCTCGACTGTGGCCACCGTCGTCTCCGATTCGGGCTTAATTCCCCATTGCTCCCGCCAGTGATCTCTGATGACTTGGGTATCCAGGCCTCGGAGCTTAAACAGTAGGAATGGGTCTTCATCAAACCTCTCTGCCAGAATGTAATAGACTGCGGCTAGATGCTTACAGAATCTGCCGCCATTGATACACTCACAGAAGCAGTCAGCAGGCGGGGCAAAATCCGGAAAGAAGCGATGCGGCTCCAGACCAAGATACTCTTCGATGTTCTCGGGCATGCGATTTGCCAGCAGGTGCGCCACAGGGAGTGATGATGCGCTCAGCTTCTCCAAAGCTACTGTCCACTCATCATCCGGCACCGTCTTGTACTGCGCGTTGCATTCGTAGGGCTCCTCGCGAGACCCCTGAACCACAGCGCGTACATCGCCGGGCGTGACGGTGATAGAAAGGATCTGTCCTTTGCGGGCGTACTTTCGACCATTGTCGAGAACGGGCCGTGCCACACTCTCTTCAAAAGGCTCAAGCCAACGTCGGCCCCACCAAGTCTGGCCAATCTGCCCCCTGGGGGTGCGGGTTGAAATGCCATTTCTGACAGGAATCAGCGGGTCGGAACGTGAGGATCGGAAAGCGTAACGCATAATTGCCACCCCCCTACCGTGCCGGCCGGAAGACGTGCGTACTTGGACCATGCACGAGTTCCGCAGCTTCCATCACGGTCTCACTCAAGGTCGGATGCGCATGAATCGACAACTTAAGATCACTAACAGTCGCAGCCATTTCCACAGCGAGTACGCCTTCAGCAATCATCTCCCCGGCCCCGACGCCGCAAATTCCGACCCCAAGTACGCGTTCGCTTTTGGCATCGACGATCAGCTTGGTCAGACCATCGTTTCGATCCAGCGTGGTGGCGCGGCCGGATGCCGCCCACGGGAAGCGAGAAATCACGGTGTTCAGGCCGCGTCGGTTGGCCTCGTCTTCAGTCACGCCACACCACGCCAGCTCGGGGTCCGTAAAGACAACCCCTGGAATGGCGTTTGCCTCGAATGCAGTAGTATGGCCAGCAATCACTTCGGCAGCCACGATTCCCTCGTGGGATCCTTTGTGCGCCAGCATGGGCTCGCCCGCGATGTCACCGATTGCGAACACCGCAGCATCCTGCGTACGTTGCTGGCCATTCACCTCGGCAAAACCGCGCTTATTCAAGGTAACCTTGGTGTTCTCAAGACCGATGCCGGCGGTATTGGGGCGGCGCCCCACCGCAACCAGCACGCGATCAAAAGATTGCGTCGAACTGCTCCTGGCGTCCTCAAGGGAAACCTTCAACTTGGTCTTGAGTGCTTTGACGCTATTTACCTTGGTCGACAGCAGAATCTCATGAAATTGTGTGCGAATGCGCTTCTCGAGTACCGCCACGAGGTCGCGGTCGGCGCCCGGAAGTAATCCGTCGGTCATTTCGACGACCGTCACCTTAGAGCCGAGGGCAGCGTAGACACTCCCCATCTCCAGGCCGATATAGCCACCGCCGACAACCAACAGTGACTTCGGAATGTCAGCGAGGGCCAGCGCCCCGGTGGAATCCATGACCCGACCGTCGTCAATCGAAACGTTGGGAATACGCACCGGCGCAGAGCCAGTCGCGAGAATCACGTGAGCAGCGCGATGCTCGGATTCAGTCCCATCCGCGAGCGTCACCAAGACGTCGTTTGAGGATCTCATGACCCCGGTCCCGCGGACGTACGTGATGGCACGAGCCTTGGTCAACTGCCCCAAGCCCCCGGTCAACTTATTGACGACCTGATCCTTGAACTGTCGCAGTTTATCGAGATCAATGCTCGGCTCGCCAAAGCTCACGCCGCAGGCTTCGGCCTCGCGGGCTTCATGGATGAGCTTGGCGACATGCAGTAGCGCCTTAGAGGGGATACAGCCCCGGTATAGACAGACCCCGCCTGGGTTCTCCGCCTTCTCTACGAGAGTGACGGGCAACCCC
>DMTJ01000149.1 GCA_003477185.1 Lentisphaeria bacterium | reverse complement strand
CTCGCAGGCGTGCGTTCTTCCAGTACTATATGGGACGGACAGCAGCAATCGTACCCCGGTCTCCGTAGAATAAGGCGCAGAATCGGGCGAGGGCGATTGCGCTGCTCCCTCGATGGTTTCTTCGAATACCGGTAATATTTATGCACATTCCGACCATAAATATCAGCATACGCTGGAAGTTGATCGGCGCGTTTTTTATCTCCGCGTTATGCCCATCTGTGCTGCTTCTGTGTGGAGTGCCGATCGCTCAGACGATCTTTGGCTCTCTACTCTGTGCGGCGGCTCTGGCGTGGTACTCCAGCGTGCGGATCCTGCGCACATTTAGTCGTGTGCAAGAGCGCCTTCCGTACCTCCGGCCGGAGGAAGCGCAGTTTCATCGGGACGAGTTGCTGGCGTTCGAGCAGCGGTTCTCCCATCTGGTAACCGCGGTAGAGCAGCTTGAGGGTAAGAATATCACGGATCAGATCGAGCCGGAGACGATCGTCCGTCGCACTGAGTGGCGGAGTGAGCTTGCGACCGGTAGCCCGGTGTGCGGGGAGGCGGTCCCCTTCCCGCGTGGCGACGGCAGCCATGAGTTGGCCCAAGTTACCGGCGAGGAGGCCGCACACCAGTTCGCGAGTTCGATCGCTTCCGTCAAACGTGAGCTCGATACAATCATGGCGCAAGCTGGTAATCATCCCGCTGTGGGTATTGGCATCCTCGAGTTTCAGCAGCTTCTGCTTCAGGATGAGTCGTTGATCGCTGAGGTGGAATCACACATCAAGCTTGGAGCGGCACTGGGAGAGGCGGTGGATCTCGCCTTTACGGCATTGCGGAATCGCTTTGAGGAGATGCCTAATGCCTACTTTCGGGCGCGGAGCGTGGATTGCGAAGACTTGCGGCATCGGATGCAGTCGACCTTGCGCGGTCAGTTAGATGAAGCGTTGGTGGCGGAGCGGGTGGCTGGCAAAATCGTAATCTGCGAGCAACTGATGCCGTCCGAAGTCCTGTTGCTTGTAAAGTGCGGGGCAGTTGGCGTGGTCGCGGAGATCGGCACGCGCTGTTCGCACACGGAAATTCTGTTGAGCGCTCTGGATTTTCCGTCGCTGAGCCGTTTTCGTGAATTGGACGTGCGCCAGATCGATGGCGTCCAGGTGCTGCTAGATTGCCAGAATGCGCGGCTGGTGGGGCTACCGGATGCGGCCGAGGCGGTAGCGGCAAAAAACCGCGAGGAAACGGTGAATATCCCGGTGATTCGCGAGCCGGTGACGCTGAAGAGTGGGACGGATGTGGTGGTGGCAGTCACGATCAATAACATCCACACCGAAGTGGATCAGGCCGTGAAAATGGGTGCCGATGCGGTCGGGCTGTTTCGGTCTGAGGTGGAGTTTATCGCTCGCAAGGACTGGCCCACAGAGCAGGAGCTTACGGAGCAATATAGCCATCTAGTGCAGTCTTTTGCTGAGCGGCCGGTGGTGATGCGCATGTTAGATTTGGGCGGCGACAAGCTCCCCGGTGGACTGGTCGCGGTGCGACACGAGGACAACCCGTGCATGGGCGAACGTTCGATGCGTCTGCTGCTGGCAAATCCAGACTTATTTCGGCGGCAGACGCGGGCGATGCTGCGCGCCGCGAATGAGCATACGTCGATTATCTTTCCGATGGTCAGTGGGTGGTACGAGCTAGAGAAGATCCGAGCACTGGTCGAGAGCTATACGGGCGAGTTGAAGGCCGAGGGGGCTACGCTGGCACCCGTTCGGTTCGGTTTGATGATTGAGGTGCCCAGCGTCGTCGAGCGGTTTGCTGATTACGTGGAGCACTTCGACACTTTCAATCTTGGGACGAACGACCTCACCCAGTACGCGCTGGCAGTCGACCGCAATAACGATGCGGTCGCAGACTACTATGCCTGTCATCACCCGTCGCTGCTCAGCATGATCCAGCGTGTCTGCCTGATCGCGGCAGAACATGGCAAGGAAGTGAACGCCTGCGGTGAAATGGCGCGCGATCCCCGCACGCTTCCCGTGCTGGTAGGGCTGGGGATTCGTCGCTTCAGCGTGCCACTCCGGGACATCGGCCGCGTAAAGCTGGCGCTAAGCGAGCTCGACCTGCCCGTCTGTGAGGCCTTGGCTGAGCGGGCTCTGGCCTGTCGCTCTACTCCCGAAGTCGAAGGCGTGCTGGGCTGGTAGGCAGTTGGCCGGTTAGCGTAGCTCGCGCCAGGCTTGGCCGTCATACTTTTGGGCGGCCAGCTTCGCAGCCGCTTCGTGTAATCCAGCGGGCGTTGCGAACTCCGCAAACCGCGCGTCGAACGCGAGGACAAAGGCGTCCATCAGTGCCTGTATCAGGCGCTCCCGCGAGTCGCTGCCGAGCACTAGCTGGATGCTGCCTTGCTGGAGAATTCCCTGCTTTGTGCGGCGTTGTGCGGCACCTGCTACCTTGCTGCCGTCCTCGCGCAGGACATCTGCCTGGGCCGGGCTGCGAAAGCATGACATCGCCGTCCGAGGCACACCTTCCTCCGGTTGATCTTCGGCGGCCAGGCTGGTGGTGAGCCCCAGCATCTGCAGTGCACGCGCGATTGCCTCGTGAATCAGGCGATAGCTCTCGAAGCGATTCACCGCGGCTAAGGGGTGAGCGGTGGGGAGAATTAGCCCGTAGGTAAGATCTTGGCCGTGGTATACATGCCCGCCACCGGTTGGGCGGCGCATGGTGGGCAGGTGCGTCGGTGCCAGCGCAATTGACTGGTAGTAACCGATCGTGACGGCTGGTGCGTCCCAGTCATAGAAGCGCAGCACGGGAGTGGTGGGGTGGGTCTGCAAGAGCGCTTCGTCGTAGGCCATGTTCAGCGCGGGCCCGTGCTTGCCATGATCCCAGACTTGCCAGGCGGCTGCAGAGTCAGCCACTGTGGTCCCGCGCAGGCAGGTTTACGCACTGCGAGACACGGCGTTTGAGCAACTCGATGAGCTTCGGGTCCATGCGATCGTAGTCATCCGCGATCCCAAGTACGGTCAGGCGGCGGTCGCGCAGGAGCGCTTGGAAGCGATTTGTCACCACCCGGCGGTGCCCGGGCCCCCTGACGAGGATCTCATTGGCCCAATCGATTAGACCGCCGCTAAGGGGCGTTTCCGAGTCTGCGTGAGTGCCAGCACCAATGGCGTCGACTCCCGGGTAGTCTGAGAACACCTGCTCGGCCGTCGGGCTGCGTAGCAGGTTGCGTGGGCATACAAACAAGAGCTTCATCTGGTCCTTTTGGCGATGGTAGCGTTGGTGCCCGGGGCGGGATTCGAACCCGCACTCCTTTCGAAAGTTGATTTTAAGTCAACTGCGTCTGCCATTCCGCCACCCGGGCATCGGTTCGCACTGGTCTGATCGCGACAGTGCGCCAACTGTAACACCATAGCCTTGCCCGGCCTTTTGAGTAACGTGAGAGTATGAAAAGTTCTTTCCGCGCCTCGGTTGCCGGAGCTGGGCGGGGAAATACATCCGGACTCGGGAACCTTTGACGCAAGCAAACGGGAAGGTAAGGAGATGGCAAAGGCATTTCAAGTCAGCAAGTTTACCGACGGGATTGAGGAGCGGAATAAGTGGCGAGGCCAGTCGCTCGGTCGTGAGTTCGACCTCGCAGGCGCAGAGTTAGCCGGGGCCGAACTGAACGAGGCCAATCTGCACTGAGTTAATCTGAGCGGAGCGCACCTCCAGAGCGTTTCGCTGAAGTTCGCAAATCTGCGCGAGGCCAATCTGACGGGTGCGGATCTCAGCTAGGCTGACTTGTCGGGCGCAAACCTTACGGGGGCAAAGCTACATCAGACAAAGATGCCGCAAGTTCATTTGAAGTGCTGCGTCGTCAAGGACGCCGATCTGACCTGGGCAGTCCTGACAAAAGCCTTCCTCTTTCAGGCCGACCTTAATGACGTGGTCTATCGGAAGCGGGCCCGTTGAACCCGGTTTGTGCGGCTGGGCCTCCTGTTGAGATTGCCGACAGGGCTTGCGAGACGCTGGCTGGTGTAGGCTCGCACAGCACTCTCTGGTGTGAGCTCAGCAGGGCCGCAAGGGCTTGCGATTTTTCTTGGCCGGGCTAGGGTTGAGGGTCCTGCGCTACGCAGGGCGCTAGTTCGATTGGCCATCGTTTCGATAGAGGCCGTAGCCGTAATTACTCTTAGTTTTTGTTAGTCGTCGTCGGGACGCGCCGGGCATTCGTTCGCCGTCCGTTGCTCCCGGGCCCCGTCATTTGAGAAACTTCCCGGTTGCGCCTGCACTCTTCGCGAATGTGCTGAATTGGGCTAGGTAGTACTAGTTTCTAATTAGCCTACGGAGTAGGACTATGCTTGATGGCCGTGCCCTCATTGACGCCGGAGCGACAATTGTCCTCTGCGTAGACGAGTATCCGTTTCCTGCGAAGAATAACCATTTTTGCGTCATGTACCCGTTGATGACTCTCGACGGGAAGCGGCTTGACCCGACTCCTCAGTCATTCCCAAACCGTTCCCGGACTTGGTGGATGGTGCGCGATGATCACGTAGAAAATATCGAGCCGGGGAGCATCTGGGTCGCACAGCTTCAGGAAGCAAAAGGCTGGGCTCCGACCGATCCCAAGTCTGATCAGTACGAAGTGCGCTGGGATACCGTACGTCCGGACCATAATGTCATCGAGATTATGGACTTCGAAAGTGCCGAGCCAGATCTGAGTTTCGTCTATGAGGAACGCGCGCTGAATTGGTCCCGTTCTCCGGCGAACCGGGTGTTTCTGCGGGGCCAGGATTCTGTCGTTGGCCCTTTTCGTAGCGAGTGGGACTCACAGGCTAGGCAGGTGCGGCTATCGATTCGCTCCGGTGCTTCTCAGGCGCTGCGTATTCCGCGTCCGCTGTTCGATGAGTTGGCACCCTCGCACACCTTCATGCACACCGTAAATACCTACGATAAGAGCCGCCGGAACGAGAACCACGAGATTACTCTGGTGGCGCGGAGTGAGCTCGACATGGGCCTGCTGCGCCAACACGCGACTGAGGTCGATTGCCGGACTGACCAGGATATCGTGCGCACTGCAGTGCGGCAGGCCAGTTTCTCTCGGAGCGAACGCTCGGAGATGAAATCGCTGTTGAACAAGCTGGAAAAGGCAAATCTGCAGGACGACATCAGCGAGCGCCTGCGCCGCATCAACATGAACGTGATTTCGGCTAGCGACCGCGCGGAGCAGATCTCTGCCCAGCTCGGCGAGGCCCCCGAGTTCAAAGAGCTGATTCAGGCACACATTGATGCCACCACCGCAGACCGAGTGCGCGACGAAGTGGCCCGGCGCGAGACGACCATCCAGGAGGAACTCGCCTCGCTGGATGCCACCCGCGGCAAGGTGAAGCGCGATATCGAGAGCCTGCGCAAGCAATACGAAACGAAGCTCCAGCAGCAGGAGCGCGACATCAAGCAGGCGCAAGAGAAGCAGAAGCACTCGCTTGATGAGCGTCAGAAGACGCTCGAACTGCGCGAGCAGGAAGTCGTGCAGAAGGAATCAGAGTTCATCGATCGCCTCGAACGCATGACCAATGAGTATCGTAACCAGGCATCTCGAATCGGTGACGAAGTCTTGCTCCAGTTTCCCATCATCGAGCGCCTGTTGCAGGGCCGCAGCGCGTCGTCAGCGCCCGCTGATGACGACGCCCTAGTCCCGGATTGGGCTGTGAAGCCACAGACGCGGAAGAGATCTCGCAGCAAGATCAGCGAGCGAGATTTTATCGACCAGCTTGCGGAAGTCAGCCGAGAACGCGGTTTTATCTTCGATCGCGAAGATCTGGTCAACTACCATGTTTCGCTGAAGAGCTCAGCGATGACCGTGTTGACCGGCGGCCCGGGAACTGGCAAGAGCAGCCTGCCGCGGCTCTACGCCGAAGCCATGAGTAGCCGTGAGCAGTTCCTGCAGGTGCCTGTTCGGCCAGATTGGCTGGATGACCGCGACCTGCTCGGCGCGTACAACCCGCTCTCACGGCGCTTTGAGCCCAGCTCTTCCGGGGTTGTGGACCGCCTGGTGACTGCGGGAATGGACTACGAAAACGGCCGCGACGGCCTGTACATGTTGGCATTTGATGAGATGAATCTGGCCCGTGTCGAGCACTATTTCTCGCAGTTCCTGAGCATTCTCGACAATCCCCCCAGCCAGCGATCTGTGACGCTGTTTCCCGCGGGCATCACCTCCAGCAGCGATCCCTACTCCGCGCACCGTGAGCTGATAGTTTCGCCGAATGTACGGTTTGTTGGCACCGTGAACTTGGACGAGACGACTCATTTCTTCACGCCGAAAGTCCTTGATCGCGTGCAGATTGTGCGCCTGCGCTCCCCGGACGTTTCGCAGGTTCAGGACGGTACAGACGCGGTAGATATCGCCGGTCTCGAGCCTGTTTCGTACGGAACTTGGGAGTCGTGGATTAAGCCAGTTCCTGCGAACTCCGCCGCGCGCGGCCTGCTTGTGCGTCTAGATGGTGTGTTGCGTAAAGAAGGCATCCCGCTAAACGGGCGTAAATTCCAGCAGATTCTCCGCTACATCGCCTGCGCGGATGGCTTTCTCTCTGAGTACACGGCGCTGGATATGCAGGTGCGCCAACGCGTCCTGCCGGGATTGGAGCGGAATTCCAGTACCTTTGACGCAACGGTCCAGGAACTGGAGGCAATCCTCCCATCGGACAAGTTGCCGCGCAGCCACGCCTTGCTTCGGCGCATCGCCGATTCGCACGCTGAATATGGCTACTTTCAGTATTTGTGATATCTTCGGCGACCTTTCGGTCCAAGGCAGATCTTTAGTCTATGACACCATCCACTTCTGAGCCGGTTGTTGAAGCCGTCGAGCTGAGCAAAGTCTTTCTTGATTTCTGGCGTCGCCCGAAGGCGGTCGCAGTCAGCAAGATCGACTTTTCCCTGCATCAAGGGCAAGTCCTTGGTTTTTTGGGACCGAATGGCTCCGGGAAGTCCACGACCATCAAGATGATGCTGGGCCTGTTGCGGCCTACCGGCGGTAGCTTGCGGGTGTTGGGCGAGAGTCCGCGAAACGTCCCGGTAAAACGCCGAATCGGTTATCTGCCGGAGGAGACGCACCTATACAAATACCTAACAGCGCGGGAGACCTTGGATTTCATGGGTTCTCTGTTCAAGCTGCCCAAGAGGGAGCGTGCGAAGCGCATTGATCAACTGTTGGAGATGGTCGGTCTTGAGCAGTCGGCAGATCGAATCGTGGGTGAGTTTTCGAAAGGGATGGCTCGCCGCGTTGGGCTCGCCCAGGCGCTGATTAATGATCCCGATCTGGTCATTCTGGATGAGCCAACATCCGGGCTTGATCCGCTCGGTTGCCAGGAAGTGCGTGAAATCATCAAAGCGCTGAAGAAGAAGGGCACCACCGTGGTGCTTTGCAGCCATCTTCTCAGCGACGTTGAAGACGTCTGCGATGACGTCATGATCATGTACGGCGGCAAGATCCGCGCTTCTGGTTCGCTGGATGTTTTGCTGGCGGATCAGACCCACACGCAGATCGTGACCGAAGCGCTGGGCGAAAGCGCTTTGCAGCAGATCCGGGAAACACTCGATCGCCTCGGCGCCAAGAGTGTCGCCGTGAGCGCCCCGAACAAGGGGCTTACCGAGTTTTTCCTCGATGTCATGAATCAGGCTCGCCAAGATCAATTGGCCACTGCGGGATCCGCAACTGGAAAGGGCGTCGCGGACTATTTGACAGATGAGCAAGGGGCGGATGAGGACGTTCTTGAGAAGCTGCTCCAAGATGACCAGTTGCCCGTTCCGGACGTCGCAGCCAATACCGCGCCGGAGCCAGAAACCACTGCGCCTGACTTGGCCCAACTCGAAGCCCTCTCGCCAGAACAGCTTCCGAGCGAGAAAGCTGCCCCGAGCGTCGATCGTCACGTAGAGTCTGATCGAATTCGGTCCCTGCTCGATGATGACTGACTGTAGCGAGCGCAACTCGCGCCCGCATTATAAATGGCTCAATAACCCCGAATAGGTACCCGTTATGGCAACCAAACTTACCTGGCTGGGGCATGGGACCTGGCTGATGCAGATCGGCGCGCACACTGTGCTGTTGGATCCCTTTCTCAATGACAACCCAAGCTCGCCGCTCAAAGCTGCGGATGTCTCTCCGGACTTCATCCTGATTTCACACGGCCACTTCGACCACATCGCCGACGCTGCGGAGATCGCAAACCGGTCTGGTGCCACGGTGATCGCCAACTATGAAGTTGCCCAGTGGCTGGCGACAAAACATGGCGTCCAGAACACCATTGGCATGAACCTGGGGGGCGGCATTCAGCAGCCTTTCGGGCACGTGAAGATGACCCTTGCCTTCCACAGCTCGCAGCTTCCCGACGGCTCATATGGCGGCGGGGCAGGCGGGTTCCTGCTCACCTTGGATGATGGAACTGTCTACTTTGCCTGTGACACTGCGCTATTCTCTGACATGGCGCTCATCGGCGCTGCTGGCATTGATCTGGCGGTGCTTCCGATCGGCGACCTGTTCACCATGGGACCGGAAGATGCCTTGGCGGCCGTAGGAATGCTCAAGCCCAAGCGCGTCGCCCCTGCGCATTACAACACCTGGCCACCAATCGCGCAGGATGCCTCAGCGTGGGCGAGAGACGTGCAGGAACACACCAGCGCCTGGCCGATGGTGCTTCAGCCCGGGGAAGAAATCGAGCTCTGATTGGGCTCTGCCGGCGGCTGCTTGGGGTTTGCCGGCTTGCTGCCCAGGGCAGCCACCTCAGCCGCGGTCAATTCGCGCCATTCCCCGGTATCAAGTTCGCCCAGCTCTAAGTTGCCGATCGCGACGCGAAGGAGTTCCTTTACGCGACCGCCGCAGAAGCGGATCAATCTTCGAACTTCGCGTTTATGCCCCTGCGTCAGCGTCATCTGCAGTTCGCAACTGTCACCCATGTTGCGGAGCATCCGCACTTCCTTGGCTTGGAGAATATCGCCTTCGTCTTCGATGCCGTCGGTCATGACCTCGAGATCGCGATCTTCAAACTCGCCGCGCACCCTCAGCCAGTAGACCTTCTCGACTTGATACTTGGGATGCGTGATACGTTGCGCCCAGGCGCCGTCGTTCGTAAACAGGATCAGCCCTTCGCTATCTCGGTCGAGTCGCCCCACGGAGAACAGTCTGCCGTATTTCTCCGGCAGCAACTCGAGGGCCAGTTGGCCGGCATGCTCATCGGCAGCCGTGCACGTGTAGCCCTTCGGCTTATTGAGAGCCAGATAGACTGACTGGCCTTGGCTCGCAGACTGGCCATCGACAAGCACTTCATCACGCTCCGGATCCACCCGAAAGGGCAGCTCCTGAATCACCGTGCCATTCACGGTCACGCGCCCGCTGGAAATGATCTCTTGAGACGCTCTGCGCGATGCCACCCCACACTTGGCCAGATAACTGGCGAGGACAATGCCGCCTGCCATCGGGCTATTGGATGGAGCGCAGTCGCGCTCGCAGATCTGCTGCAATTGGCAGCGTTTTGTCGCTCAGGCGGTGCTCGATATTCATAAATGCCACAGCGTTGGCCTGAAAAAACTCTGCGTAGTAGGCGGCCAGCCGATCGTCGAGAAAGGCAACCTGATAAGAGTGCTGGTAGCCAGCCGCAGGATAGGTCGTGCCGGGCATAAACCAATCGGTGCCGTAGATCAGTTTCCTGCCAAAGTCATAAAGCTGTTCGTTCTTGTGCGAGAACTCGACGAGGAGCGATAGTCTGTTGATGAAGCCTATACGCTTGATCGGGTCCGCAATTTCCGGGTGCATGCCGAGTTGGCAGTAGACGTTCGGGTAGTTGGTGCACAGCGCATACACGCCCTGGCCCCACTCATCCTCGCCGCCGCGGCCAAACCAGAACTTACGGCCGCCAGCCTGCCCCAAGCACAGACGCAGTGGAGACGGCTTGCCCAGTTCGGCTGAGCGCTCGGCTAGATAATGTGCCCACCATTGCGGATGAGCCATGTCTTCGCCATAGCCAGCGCGTGCTTCCCACTCTTCGTCCGGAGCGCAGGGCGCGTAAACAGGAACCTGATTCTCTTCGCACCACACCAGCAAATCACGCAGCAGTTGGTCGAGTTTCTCGCCCGTGATTCCACCGTAGCGCGCCTCCCATTGCCGCCGGGGATGACGGCTGACCAGGCTGAGCGGGGGATGGGGGATGACGTTACAGGCCGGACGATAGCCGGAGAGCGGAAACAGGCTCACGCCGTACGCGCCGTGATCCGTGATCGCGCGCTGGACGATCCGTAGTGCGTCTCCGTGCACGGCTCGTCCGCCACGCCAGTGATCGCGAAACGGATTGTAGCCTACGAAATATACGGACTTCGCATCTGGCACGGCCTGGAAGCGGGCGACCCGCTTGAGCAGTTCGCCTTCATAATCGATCAGCCGTCGATCTGGATCCCAGCCGATTCGGCCAGCTTTCTGGTCATACACCGGCGCGAAATCTACCAGATGGTTCACTACTAGATCTACGTCCGGGTAGGCGGTCTGGTACCAGCGATGAATGTCTCCGTCTGAAGAAAGTAGTACCGCCATGATGCCCTTGGCGGCGTCTCCCTCTGGGCTAAACCCTAGGAGTTTCAGGCCCCAAATGAGCCCCTTGTGCTCTTCTTCGGTCAGTTGCGCCATGGCCAGTTCGAGCGCCTGCTTTCTGGCTTGATGCGCCTGGACCGTGGGCGCGAAGGCCACGTTCTCGATCTTGCTGCTGCCAAGCGCCGATTCATAGCGCCCGAGAATGCGCGTCAGGGCGCACACAGCCGGATGATTCGACAGGCGCTTGTGCGACAACTCTTCGGCGCGTGCGACCTGCTCGACAATGGCGCTGAAATGCTCCTCGGCATCAATCAGGTCGTACGGCGCGAAGCCTGGCTCGGACAACCGTGCTCGTTCTGCAATCACCCGCGCTACGGGCTGCGCCGTGCGGCTGTTCACCAGCGACGAAATCACATTCATGTTCTTCTTGCCCAACACAATACCTTCCAGCGGTATCGCCTTGGCATTGAAGGTGTGGGCGTGGATATCGACAATCTTGACCTGCTTGAGGGCAGGGTGGTTTTTCAACAGGCTGCTTACTTGGTCAGGGCCAGGAGGCACCGGCTTTTCTCGGGCCCAAGCTGGCATGAGACAGGTGAAAATAATCAATAAACAGATCGCACGCATAACACTCTCCAAACCACGTCTTAAAGGCAAGTAAGCTCATACCATACCACGTTCACTTCCTGCCAGCAACGCAGGTCCCGACGCGAACCTTCCCAGTCACTGGCGGGCGACCGGCCGTGATCACCATTACAGGGCCGCAATCGGTCTCGAGCCAGAGCTCAAAGCGGCTGCCGATTTGCCGCATCTCACGAACAGTCAGGCCGTCGTCCGCTGCTGTGATGGTCAGTTCCTCCGGCCGGTACAGGCCGCGGTGGTCCTCGATC